>CANGHQ010000001.1 GCA_947453585.1 Burkholderiales bacterium
ACGCGCCCACCAGACCGAGTTGTGCCAAGGCCAACAAGCCCAAGCCCAGCGCAAACCAGAGGTAGGCCACCTGCAGCACCCAAACCATGGGGCGCGCCGCGGTAGCCCACGGCGACCAGCGCCATTGGCGCGCCAGGTGCAAAACGGCCGCACCCGCCAATACCAGTGCGGTGACCGGTGCCAACACGGCCGGCGCAAACAGCCACATTCCCAAGCCAGCGGCGGTATGCGCCAACACCGAGCGCTCGAGCCACGGCAAGGGCGTGATCTTCACCCCAGGAAGGGCGCCCATGGTAAAGCCCGGTATCACCCGCCCGGCCATCACGCATTCCAGCACCACCACCAGCGCCAGCATGGCATGCAAGGCCGACAAGGGCGCCGCATCAAGCCAACCCAGCACCGCGCCGTGGAAGGCCGCGTTGGCCAGCGCCATCAGCAGCAGCAGACCCGCCAGCGGCAGGTTGCGGTGGTTGCCCGCGCGCAGCAACAAGCGCACTAGCACGGCAGCCACCAGCGGCAACAAGGCCACATCCAGCGCCGCGTACAGCAGGTAGGGCGCTCCCAGGGCGGCCAGACGCGCCGCCAGCCACAAAGCGGCCAAGGCCCCCAGGTGCGCACCGCGTGGCGTGGCCAGGCCGGTCCAGGCTTTGCCAGCGGTCATGAGAAAACCAATCACCACTGCGCTAACGAAACCGTAGAGCATCTCGTGCGCATGCCACAGCAAGGGCGCCATGGCCGGCGTCCAGGTCAGGTAACCGAGCAGCGTCAGCACCCAGGCGGGTACGGCCAGCGCGGCGAACAAGGCCGCTCCCAGATAAAAAGGCCGAAAACCCAGGCGCAAAAACGCCCATCCGTGCGGCAGGTGGGCGCCGGGTTCCTGGATGCGGAGCGCTGGAATGGGTAAAACTTTCACGGAGGCCTTTGCATAGGGATCAGCGGGCCAAAAAGACGCCTGGCACGCTAGAAACGATCGCCCAGGACGCGCCAAGCAAGCGACAGATGGTGAGCCCAAAACAGGGTCAAGCCCAATGTAGCAGCGGCGCTGGCTTGGGGCGCCCACAGGCGCGGACAAGAGGCCTCCTAATGCGCCTGCGTTTGATATCTGTCAAACAAAGCGCTGGTGCGCGCGGTCTGCGGCGCTGGCCTCAGGCCAGATCGCGCTGCGCCAAAGCCGCAAGCTCCGCCCATTCTTCGTCGGTAAACAGGCGTGAGCGGGTCAGGAATGCTTTGCCGTAGGAGCCTTCGAGCGAGAAGGTGCCGCCCTGACCCTCGGTCACGTCGATGATGAGTTGGGTGTGTTTCCAGTATTCGTATTGCGACTTGCTGATGTAGAAAGGCACGCCGCCGATGTGGCCCAAGAGCACGTCGTAGGCGCCAATCGTTAGGTCCGTTGGAAGGTAGCAGTTGGCTGCGCTGTTGTCGCAGCAGCCGCCCGATTGGTGAAACATAAGTGCGCCGTGGTCGCGCTTGAGTTCTTCGATCAATTCGAGTGCCACGGGGGTGGCTTCTACGCGGTTGACCATGGTTTGTCTCCTTGTTTTTCCGGCAGTTTTTATTGCTGCGTTTTTGGTGCTGCTTGTTTGGTGTTGCTTGTTTGGCGCTCGCAGCGCCGCAGCCGGTTAGGGCGGCCACCTCATGCTGGAGTACCAGAAATCGGTGTCCGCCCTAACCGGCCGCAGCGCTGGTTTGCTGGCGCGCAAGCTATGGAAGTCTTTTCGCTCTTGGTGCACAGCTTGCTTAGCGCAGTAGTCGGTTGGGCATCCCCCCGATTTGAGTACCTCGAAACTTCGTTTTCTGGTACCCCAGTATGAGGGGGGAGGTCCAACCGACTACTGTGCGACCCGGAGCGACGTAACCTAATGCGACGCGACGCGCTTTAGAAGAAGCCCAGCTTGTTTTCGGAGTAAGAAACCAACAAGTTCTTAGTCTGCTGGTAGTGGTCCAACATGACCTTGTGGGTTTCGCGGCCGATGCCGGATTCCTTGTAGCCACCAAACGCTGCGTGCGCGGGGTAGGCGTGGTAGCAGTTGGTCCAGACGCGGCCGGCCTTGATGGCGCGGCCCATGCGGTAGGCCACATTGCCGTTGCGGCTCCACACGCCGGCGCCCAGGCCGTAGAGCGTGTCGTTGGCAATGGCCAGGGCTTCGGCTTCGTCCTTGAAGGTGGTCACGGCCAGCACGGGTCCGAAAATTTCTTCCTGGAAGATGCGCATTTTGTTGTGGCCCTTGAACAGCGTGGGCTGCACGTAGTAGCCGCCTTCCAGGTCACCGCCCAGGTGCGCTTGTGCGCCGCCAGCGAGTACTTCAGCGCCTTCTTGCTTGCCCAGATCAAGGTAAGACAAGATCTTGGTGAGCTGCTCTTTGGAGGCTTGCGCGCCCATCATGCTGTCGGTGTCGAGCGGGTTCATGTGCTTGATGGCGGCCACGCGCTTCAGGACACGTTCCATGAACTTGTCGTAAATGCTTTCCTGAATCAGTGCGCGCGAGGGGCAGGTGCAGACTTCGCCTTGGTTAAAGGCAAACAAGACCAGGCCTTCGATGGCTTTGTCCAAAAACGCGTCGTCCTTGTCCATGATGTCGGCAAAGAAAATGTTGGGCGACTTGCCGCCGAGTTCCAGCGTGGCGGGAATCAGATTGTTGGCAGCGGCTTGGGCAATCACGCGGCCGGTGCTGGTGGAACCAGTAAAAGCGATCTTGGCGATGCGCTTGCTTGTGGCCAGGGGCAGACCGGCTTCGCGGCCATAGCCGTTGACGATGTTGAGCACGCCTGGGGGCAGCAAGTCGGCAATCAAGTCGGCCAGGATCAGGATGCTGATAGGGGTGCTTTCGGCGGGCTTGAGCACCACGCAGTTGCCCGCGCCGATGGCGGGGGCAATTTTCCAGGCCGCCATCAGGATGGGGAAGTTCCAGGGAATGATCTGTCCGACCACGCCCAGGGGTTCCTGGAAGTGGTAGGCCACGGTGTTTTCGTCGATGTTGCTCAGAGCGCCTTCTTGCGCGCGCAGGCAGCCGGCAAAGTAGCGGAAGTGGTCCACGGTGAGCGGAATGTCGGCGTTCAGGGTTTCGCGGATGGCCTTGCCGTTGTCCACGCTCTCGGCGTAGGCCAGTAGCTCCAGATTCGCTTCGATGCGGTCGGCGATTTTCAGCAGCATATTGGCGCGGTCAGCCGCCGGGGTCTTGCCCCAGGCATCTGCGGCGGCGTGGGCGGCGTCCAGGGCCAACTCGACGTCTTCGGCGCTGGAACGTGCAACTGTGGTGTAGACCTTGCCGCTGATGGGCGTAATCACATCAAAGTACTGCCCCTTGACCGGCGCGACAAATTTGCCACCGATGAAGTTGTCGTAATGGGCTTTGTATTTAATCAGTGCGCCGGCGGCGCCGGGAGCGGCATAAATCATTCGTATCTCCTGGAGGTTTGAAAAAAGGTTGCGTCCGTCTCGCGGCGGTCTGCACCGCAGCTCTTTTTGCAAGCCCCATGCCCACCACGTGCACCCAAGGGTTTGTCCCTAGGGTTTGCCACCCTTTGGGCCGAAATGGCGCCATTTAGGCGGGAAATGGCGCCAAAGCTGCCCCAAACGGGCACCCGTGGCCTGTCACTGTCCGCCCTCGCTGCGTGACAGGTGTAACAAATTGGAACGGTTACGGCTTGTCTTGCGCAACGGGGCTTGCGCTGCCCGGGCGCATCGATACACTGATTCGATAAATACCAGTGGCGCTGCTTGGCGCCCCAGGAGACAAACCATGCGTGAACATTCCCTGCTGCCTGCGCCCGTGCTCAGGCTGGCCCGCCAGCAGTGGCTCGAACAAGGCACCGGCCTGTCGTCGGCCATTGACGCGCGGGTCACGCGCTCGTGGCAGCGCAGCCTGGCCGCCGGTCTGTCGCCCATGGGCCGCTTGTCGTGCACGGACAACCTCAGCGGCGTGGCCCTGCAGCGCGCCCGCACGCAAAACCACGATCTGGTGAACCAGTCGCAGCCCATCATGGAATACCTGTTCGAGCAGGTGCGCCACAGCCACAGCATGGTCATCTTGTCCGACCCCAACGGCGTGCTGATGCACACCCTGGGCGACCTGGACTTTTTGAGCAAGGCCGACCGCGTGGCCCTGAAATGCGGCGCGTCCTGGCACGAAAGCCAGCGTGGCACCAACGCCATTGGCACGGCGCTGGCCGAGACCGACGAGGTCGAAATCCACGGCGCCGAACACTACCTGGACCGCAACGGTTTTTTGACCTGCGCGGCCTCGCCCATTGTGTCGGCCACCGGCGCGCTGATGGGCATTTTGGACATTTCGGGCGACCACCGCAGCCGCCACCCCCACACCCTGGGCCTGGTGTCCACAGCGGCGCGCATGATCGAAAACAAGCTGGTGCTGTCGGCCTGCCAGCACCAGATCGTGCTGCGTCTGCATGCGCGCGCCGAGGGCATTGGTTCGGTGGCCCAAGGCGTGCTGGCGCTGTCCAGCGACGGCTGGCTGGTAGGCGCCAACCGCCGCGCGCTGGAGATGCTGGGCCTGCGCCGCGTGGACATTGGTGCGAGCCAAGTGCACCATGTGTTTGACTGCACCATGGACACGCTGATGGCCAGCGCACACCGCGCGGCCGGAGGTGCGCTGGCGCTGCACACGGTGCAAGGCCTGGCCTTGTTTGCCACGGTGCAAATGGAGCCGCATTTGTCGGTACGGGCGCAGCCCGTGGGCACCGCACCCGCGCCCGACGCACTGGCCCAGCTTGACACCGGCGATGTGCGCTGGGGCGCGGCCGCCACCAAGGCCCGGCGCGTAGCCGACAAGGACATTGCAGTCTTGCTGCTGGGCGAATCAGGCGTGGGCAAAGAGCTGTTTGCCAAAGCCCTGCACGACAGCTCGGCGCGCAAGGCCGGCCCTTTTGTGGCCATCAACTGCGCGGCCTTGCCTGAGCATTTGATTGAGTCGGAACTCTTTGGTTACGCCCCCGGCGCATTTACCGGCGCCCGCAAGCAGGGCTCGGTTGGGCGCCTGCGCGAGGCCCAGGGCGGCACCTTGTTTCTTGACGAGATTGGCGACATGCCACTGGCCATGCAAACCCGCTTGTTGCGCGTGCTGCAAGAACGCCAGGTCACGCCCCTGGGCTGCGGCGAGACGGTGGCGGTGGACTTTGCGCTGGTGTGCGCCACCCACCAAAACCTGCGCGAAGCCGCCGACGCGGGCCGCTTTCGCAGCGACCTGTACTACCGCATCAACGGCCTGAGCCTGCAACTGCCCGCGCTGCGCGAGCGCAGCGACTTTGCCGCCTTAACCAGCCAGCTGCTCAAGCAGTGGGGCGAGCCGGTGGCCCTGCACATCGACCCCGAACTCTTGCAGGCCCTGGGGCGCTACCGCTGGCCGGGCAATTTGCGCCAGTACAGCAACGTCTTGCGCACCGCCGCCGCCATGTTGGAGGCGCATGAGACCTGCATTTCCTGGCTGCACATGCCCGACGACCTGGTAGACGAACTCCAGACCCTGAGCCAGGACTTGCCCGACTACCCCGAGCCGCCCCCGCAAAACCTGCAACAGCTTTCGCAAAAAGCGATTGAACACGCGCTGGAAAACGCGCGCGGCAATGTGTCCGCCGCAGCGCGCCAGCTGGGCATCAGCCGGCAAACCATGTACCGCAAGCTGCAGGACGGGGCGCTGGTTAAGGGGCTATGACACGCGTTGACGATGCGTAAACGTTGCCAACGTGAAACTACAAGCCCACACCACAAACGCCTGAGCGGTAGCGAATTCGGTGAAATTGAACTCGAAAGTTCCAATCCGTCAAGGGCGCGACAATGCAGGCCCCGCCGCCCCGCAGGCGGCTACACATCAGCGATATTGAATCCTGCCCAACCCATGCAAACCGATTCCCTGCTCACGCTCAAACTCCCCGAGGGCTACGCCTTTGCCGACCTCAAGCTGCGCCGCTACGCAGACGACGAGATTGATCTGGACATGGACTTGTTCAAATTAGTGTGCACGCTCAACGGCATGGACATTCAGAAGGTCTTGCAAAACCCCGGGCCGGTGGTGACGGCGGTGCTGACGGTTTGGTACAAACGCCACCTGGCCGATGGCGGCGCGCCCGACGCGCTGATGGAAGAACTGCGCCGCCAAGGGCCGCGCCTGAACTGAGTGGTTTGTGCGCGGTCAGCGCATGCCCCGTATGGAACGCAAACTGCCGCTCAATCCTGGTCAGCGCGCAATGGCTTCCACCGCCAGGCACAAATCCGCCCAGGCCTTGCCCTTGTCTGGGCTGTTGCGCAGCAGGGCTTTGGGCGAGTACGTCACGACTACCGGAATGCCCCGATAGCGGTAGACCGTGCCGCGTTGCTTGCCCGGGGGCTGGGCCAGCGCGTCGGGGTGTTCGGCCAGCAGCAGTTGGGTGGCAAACCGGCCCATGGCCAAAATAACCTGCGGCTGGGCCAGCGCAATCTGGCGTTGCAAATAAGCCGCGCACTGGGCCAACTCGGCGGGCTGCGGATTGCGCCCGTTGGGCGGGCGGCAGGCGGTCACGTTGGCCAGCAGGGCGGCGTCTTGGCCCGGCGGGGGCGGCTGGTCGGCGCTGGCGCGCACAGCGCCCACGGCCTTGAGCATGTTGTCTAGCAACACGCCCGCGTCGCCGGCAAAGGCGTGGCCTGCGGCGTCTTCGTCTTCGTCGGGCGGGTCGCCCACCACCATCCATTTGGCGCTTTGGCCGTCGGTCAAGGTGGTCAGCGTGCTCTGGGTGCGCCCGGCGCACAGGCCGCAGGCCTGGCAACCGGCGGCGGTTTGTTGCAGCGCGGCCCAGCCCAGGGTGTGGATTTGGCCCAGGTCATTGGCCGCACCCGCGCCTTGCAGGGCGGCCACGGCGGGCGACGCGCTGGCGGCCAGGGACGCCAGATTGGCGGCGGTGGGGCGGGGGCTTGCGGGGGCGACTGGGTTGGCGCCGGGCCGGGGAGGCTGCGGGCGCTCGCTCGCGCTGGCCGGGCTTTCTTCAGCGGCAGCCTGGACACCAAAGTCGGTGCCCGGCAGCCAGACGTGCACGCCCATTTCCAAAAGCATGGCGCGCTGGCGGGTGTCGAGTTGCAAGGGCATGGGTCGATTATGCGAGGCGCAGGTTCATGACCAGGGCGTCTTCGCGCTGGCCGTGGCCGCTGGCATAGTAGTTTTTGCGCTGGCCGACTTGGCGAAAGCCATGGCGCTCATACACCTGGCGCGCCCGGGTGTTGCCCACGCGCACTTCCAGCCACAGAAATTCGGCGTTTTGGCCGCGCGCCCAAATACCCAGCGCGTCCAGCATCAGGTGCGCCCAACCCTGGCCCTGAAAGTCTGGCGCCACCGTGATGTTGAGCAAATGCACTTCGTCCACGCCCTTCATGGCCACGAAATAGCCCAGGATGGTGGTCTCAGCCATCAAGATTTGCGCCTGGTAGCCGCTGTGCAGCACGTCGTTGAAGTTGGCGCGGTTCCAGGGGTGGGCGTAGGCGCGGTTTTCTACCTCCAGCACGGCGGCCAGGCGCTCCGTGCCCAGGGGCTCAAAACGCACCTCAGGGCGGTCGCTGGCCAGGGCCTTAGGCATGGGCGCTGGGGCTGGCGTTGCGGGCCAGCAGTTGTTCTTTTTCGGCTTTTTCGGCAGCGCGCTCGACCGTGGTTTTTGCCACCTTGTCGCGCACATACAGCGGCAGCGCCTGGCTGGCAGGCACCGCATGGCCCGCAGCCAGCAGCGCCGGAGCGAGTTGCAGCATGGCTGCAGCCGTGGGCAAGGCCGCAACGCAAGGCAGCGCGCTTGGGGCACGCAGACGGTCAGCGTACACGCCAAACACATTGCCCGCCCAGGCGTGCCAACCACTGGCGGGCGGCAACAGCGCCCAGTGCGCCAGGTCTTCGGGCGCCACCAAACAAGGGGCTTGCAGCGTGGTCCACAACGCGCCGTCAAAGGCATAGGTGGCGGCATAAATCTCGTCCATGCGCGCGTCGAGCAAGGCGGTGATCTGGCCCTGCTGCGCGTCGGGCGCCGCATCCAGGCGCGCGGCCTGTGCTAGCGCCAGCAACGAGGGCACCGGCAATACCGGCACGTTGGCGCCAAAAGCCAGCCCTTGTGCCACCGAACACGCCGTGCGCAAGCCGGTAAACGAGCCCGGTCCACTGCCAAAGCAAATAGCGTCGAGTTCGGCCAGGTGCAAGTCTGCTTGGCCAAGTAAATCCATCACGTTGCCGATCAGGCTGCTGGACGCCTGCGCGCCGCCGGGGCCGTTGCTGTGCCAAACCTTCCCTGGCCCGCCGTCTTGGCGTGACACCGCGATAGACAGCGCGTCGGTGCTGGTGTCAAAAGCGAGCAGATTCATGGCGCAGCCTTGAGCACGGGGGCCAGCACCGGGCGCGCAGCCACCTTGCGCACGCCAAACACAATGCCCGCGCTCACCAGCGCCAGCCCGGCCAGCACGTTCCAGGGCAGGGGTTCGCCCAAGACCAGCGCTGCCGACACCGCCGACAAGCCCGGCACCACGGCCGTGATCATGGTGGAGCGCACCGGGCCAAAGTGCTGGATCATCTTGGTAAAGCCAATGCCGGACACCACCACCGAGCCCACGCCCTGAAACGCCATTTGGAACAGCACTTCGCGCCAAGGCGCGGTAAACACGTGGCCTGCCACCCACCCGCCCAAGACCAGCACGGTGTAGATGGGAACGTAGACCACAAAGGCCATGGCGGTGACGGCAATGGTGGCGCGCACCGCGTCCAGGGCGTAGCGGCGCACCAGCACGCTGTAGACCGACCAGGCCATGGCGGCGCTGATAAACAGCAAGTCGCCACGCCAGACGCCGCTGCCGTCAAAGGCGTGCAGCAGGCTCGCGCCCCCCACCAGCACGTCGCCACCCACAATCAGCGCCAGCCCCAGCGCCCGGCCCCAGCTAATGCGGTCGCCCAGCAGCAGCAGCGCCAGCAGCGTGGTCCACAGCGGCAGACTGCCGGGCAGCAGCACCGAGGCGTGCGCCGCCGGGGCAAACACAAAGCCGCTGTAGGCCAGCATGGCGTACAACAAACCACCAAAAATACCCACCCGCACCGTAATGGGCAGCGGCAGCGGCGACAAGCCTCCCAGTGAACCGGCGCCCTGCCCGGCCAGACGCGCGCGGCGCGACAGCCACCAGCCCCAGGGCAACAGCACTAGGCCAGCGCCCCACAAGCGGGCGTACACGATGTCAAACGGGCCCAGCGAGCCGCCGCGCGCCGGGTCGGCCGAGGCGCGGGCGATCACGATGAACGAAGTCCAGATCGCCACGGTGACCACCGCAGCCAGCAGGCCCACGGCGCGGGGCGAGAGGCGGCTGGCGTGTGCTGCAGGGGCGGGAGAAGTCATGCCGCGATTATCGACGCAGGCCCCGCAGACAAGATCGCCGGGCCCGTCGCCTGCGGGGCAGCAGCGAACCGGCGAGCGCGTGGTTAATGGGCTGCTACAAGGTGCCACCCCCACTGCGGCACCGATAATCGGACTTATGTTTTTACGCCGCCTGCTGATGTTTACCTTGTGCTGCGGCTGCGCACTGGCACAGGCGCAAATTCCAGCCTCGGTAGATGCCGAACTGGCCCGCGCCAAAGTGCCGCGCGACGCGGTGGCGCTCTTGGTGCTAGACGCGCAAAACCCCGGCGCCACCCCGCGCCTGAGCCACCGCGCAGGCGTGCCCATGCAGAGCGCCTCGGTCATCAAGCTCGTCACCACCTTTGCAGCGCTGGAACTGCTGGGCCCCGCCTATACCTGGAGCACGCCGGTGTACGTGGACGGCACGGTGCGGGACGGGGTGCTGCAAGGCAATGTGTACATCCAGGGCCAGGGCGACCCCAAGCTGGTGCTAGAGCGCCTGTGGCTGCTGCTGCACCGGCTGCAGGGTTTTGGCATCCAACGCATCCAGGGCGACATCGTGCTCGACCGCAGCGCCTTTGCGCCAGACGCATCCGACCCCGGCGCCTTTGACGGCGAGCCGCTGCGCCCCTACAACGCCAGCCCGGACGCGCTGCTGATCAATTACAAATCGGTGCTGATGGGCTTTACCCCCGACCCGCAGCGCCGCGTAGCCCATGTGCAGATTGACCCGCCGCTGTGGGGCGTGCAAACCCAAGACACGGTGCCGCTGATCGGCGGCGCCTGCGGCGACTACCGGGGTGCGCTCAAAGCCTCGCTCAGTGACCCGGCGCGCATCCGCTTTGCTGGTGGCTACCCGGCAGAGTGCGGAGAAAAAGTCTGGCCCGTGGCCTATGCCGACCCGGCAACTTTCGCGCCGCGCGCCGTGCAGGGCCTGTGGCTCAGCATGGGCGGCCAGCTCAGCGGCGCGGTGCGCTACGGCCAAGTGCCCGCCCCCTTGCTGGCCGGAGCGCCCACGCTGGAGCTGCGTTCGCCGCCCTTGGCCGAAATCGTTCGGGACATCAACAAATACAGTAATAACGTGATGGCGCAGCAGCTGTTTTTGACGCTGGGGCGCGAAGGCAGCGGTGCGGTCGCCACACTGGACAGCGCACGCGCCGTGGTGGAACGCTGGTGGCAAACCCGCATCAGCGCCACCGAGCCGCTAGAGCTGGACAAGGGCTCTGGCCTGTCGCGCCAAGAACGCATCAGCGCGCGCGCCCTGGGCCTGCTGCTGCAAACCGCCTACCGCTCGCCGCTCATGCCCGAGCTGATGGCTTCGCTGCCCATCAGCGGCGTGGACGGCACGCTCAAACGCGCCAAAGTGGCCAGCACCGGCAGAGCGCACCTGAAAACGGGCAGCCTGAACGGCGTAAGCGCCATTGCCGGCTATGTGCACAGCGCCAGCGGCAAACGCTATGTGCTGGTCGCCCTGGCCAACCACCCAAACGCCCACGCCGCCCGCGCCGCCTTTGACGCGCTGGTGGACTGGGCGGCCCAAGATACCGAAGGAAATTAATGCTATTTGCCGATTGGATAGGCACACTCGCCGCCACCCTGACCACCGCCAGCTTTGTGCCCCAGGTGCTGCACACCCTGCGCACCAAGGACGCGAGCGGCATTTCCCTGGGCATGTACAGCGCCTTCACGCTGGGCATCTTCCTGTGGCTGGTCTACGGCCTGCTCTTGGACGCCTGGCCGATCATTATTGCCAACGCGATCACGGAGGCCTTGGCGATTTGCATTTTGGTGATGAAGCTGCGGTACCGCTGAGGGCTAGTGCGCCTTACGCCCCGCAACACTTCTTGAACTTCTTGCCGCTACCGCAGGAACACGGGTCGTTGCGCCCGGGGCCTTCGACTTTGCGCACGGTTTCCACCCGGGGGCCGATGCCGCGCCACAGTTCAAACAGATCGTAGACCGCCCACACCGCGTCGGCAAATGCGTCTACGCGGGCCTGGCTCATGCTCGGGGGGGAGTCGTCGCTGAACGGGGCCACCTCGATGGGGCCGGTGTCGTCTTCCGTCAGGGCCACCATGGATTCGAGCGCAGCGTCGAGCCACTTGGAGGCTTCTTTGTCGCGCGGGGCGGCCCATTCTTCGGGCCAGTTTTCGACGGCAAACATAAAGCCCAGCGCCCAGACCTGGCCAAAAGAGGGAATAGCGTCGTCACCCCAATCGGCGCGATCGGCCTCGGGTAGCGATGCGATGGCACCGCGCACGTCCATCACCTCGGGCTGGTAGGCGCTTTCTTCGTCCAGCGACTTGGTTCCAGAGGCCAAGCCCGTGGCAATCTCGGCCCAGCGGACGTTCCATATCTCCATAAAGCGCGCGCGCTGGGCGGCGTCGGCAAAGCTGCCTTCGTATTCCACCGCAGCATCAACTGGCTCGCTGGCGGGGGCCACACCGAGCAAAAGCTCTAGGTATTCGTCCGGCGCAATGGCGCGGCGGCAGCACACCAAGGCGGCGAGCACGCCTTCGCAAAACTCCCACTGCGGCGTTTCGTCGTTGCGCGTGCGCAGGTCGTCGAGGATGGCGTCGATCTCGTCAAACATCTCGGGGGTGACGAGGGCGGGCGTGGGGGTTTGGATGTCTGTCATGCGTGGGCTTAAGGGAATAGAGCAAAGCGTGGATTGTCGTTCCATCCGCCGCCACAGGCGGCGACGCTGGCATCGCCCCGGCAATACCAGTAACAGGGCCGCAGCCCCCGTGCTTTGCGCCCAGGTGCCGTTTAGCCGAGACACGCCTGGACTTTGCCGCAATGCAAGCGCAAGAAAAAAGGCTTTGCCCGGCAAGGGTAAATACCAACATTGGCGTCTTGGAAATCACAATACATTATCAAAAACAGAATCATTGCCATAAACTACGTAACGCACCGCAATACATTTTTCCAACACGCGCACGACCGGCCAAACGCTGACCCATCGGGGCCGCCCCTTTCCACCACCCTGTCCACCCGGAGATATCGCATGCCCATACCCACCAAACCTTCACGCCTTGCGCCCACGCGCCTGCTCGCCGCACTCATCGCCAGCGGTGCCTTGTTCGCCAGCCAGGCGCACGCCATGAACGGCGCGCAACTCGGCGGCTACGGCATCAAGAACGCCGGCATGGGCGGCGCGTCCATTGCGCTGCCGCTGGACGCGTCCGCCGCTGTGAACAACCCGGCAGGCATGGCCTTTGTGCCGCAGTCGTTTGCCATCAACGTGCTTGTGTTTAACGGACAGTCAACCGCCAATACGCCGGCGATTCCCGGCACCCCCATTCCGGCTCAAACCTTTAACGACAACACTACAGTTTCCGCGCCCGAAGGCGGCGCAAATTGGGTGATCAGCCCCACCATGACAGCAGGCATTAGTTTGTCGGCTTCTGGCGCCGGGGTGGACTTTGGCAAAACCCTGATTCCGGGCATGCCAGCGGCCAACGTGCAGGCCAGCCAAAAGGTGGCGGAAATCATCCCCAGCATTAGCTGGAAAGTGCAGCCCAACCTGGCCCTGGGCATGAGCGTGAACTTTGCGACCCAGCAGCTGAACTCGCAGGGTTTGGTGGCCCTAACCCCCCTGGGGCCGGCAGAGATTCCCGGCTACGGAACGCAAACGGCCAACGGCATTGGCGCACGCCTGGGTGTGCAGTGGCAAGCCAGCCCCGAGTTGTCCGTGGGCGCCACCTACAAGTTCAAAACCAATATGAGCCAGTTGGGCGACTACTCCAAAACCATACTGAAATACAGCGACGGCAAGATTGACCTGCCCTCGGAATACGGCCTGGGCCTGGCGTGGAAAGCGTCACCCACAGTCACCGTGGCGGCAGACTATTTGCGGATTGAATACGGCGGCATCAAAGTCAACCAGGATCCTGACGGCCAAGGCTGGAAAGACCAACAGGTGCTGCGCCTGGGCGCGTCTTGGGACCTGAACCCGAGCTGGACCCTGCGCGGCGGCGTCAGCACCAACACACGCCAGATTGAAAGCGACCGGGCCGCACAAAACATCACATCCCCTGCGGTCAGCAACCTTGCCCTCACGGCGGGCGCCACCTTCAAGCTGGACAAGACCTCGGACCTGAGCTTTAGCCTGGAAGGCAACCCATCCACGACCTTGGACGGCACGGGTTCAAGCGCCGGCTATTCGATCACGGGCAACCGCGTGACCGTGGTGCGCTTTGGTTATCAGCGCAGCTTTTAAGCGCTCACGGACATGGCTAAGGCCCAACAGCCCGACTTGCATCTGGGCTACACCGCGCAAGAGCTGGCGAGCAGCCCCTATGCAAAGTTCTTCAAGCCGCGCATGGCGGCGCTGCCCGAGCATGTGCGCGAAGCCGTGGCCAACGGTGGCCTAGCCCACGAACTCTTGCCGCCGGTGCAAAGCGCGGCCGATCTGCAGGCGCCGGGCTACTGGCCGGTGGAAACCGGCTACACCCTGAGCCCGGACGGCGCGATTCGCGTGTTTTGCCTGACGCACATGCCCGGTGTGACGCCGGCCATGTGGGACTGGTGGTTTGCCTGGCACGGCAGCGAGGCGCAGCGCTACAAACTCTGGCACCCGCAGGCCCATGTGCATGTCGCCTGGCAAGACGGGCGCGCGGACCTGGCGCATTACATCGGGCGCGTGTCCAAGGTGGTGGAGTTTGTGGGCCCGAGCCGTCTTGATCTGGACATCCGCTTTGTGGCTCCGGCCAGTCTGGGCCTAGACGAAGCGCGCCTGCGGGCCGACGGCCAAGTGGCCATTTGCGCCCGCGGCGCGCTCAGTGGCACGCCGCTGGAAACCGGCTGGCTGGTGCACCAGCTGCGTACGGTGCCCGGCGGCTGCGAAATGCGCTCGCGTTTCTGGCTGGGCGGCGACAACCTGCGCCCGCGCGGCATGCCCGGCGCAATGGGGAAAATAGTGTCGCGCTTGGCCGCGCGCTTGCAGCCCCTGGCCCTGACGCAATCGCAAGAGTTGATGGTGCATTGCGCGCAAGAGATGAACCACCTGGCCGCCGTCTTGCCCGGCATTTACCAGGCGTTTGGCACGGACGCGGCGGTTTAGGCTTTGGGTTTACGAGACTGCCAGGCCAGCAGTTCGCCCACAAAGCCTTTGCGAAACGCCACCACGCAGACGACAAAGATGCCGCCAATGATGACGTTGATCCACGAGCCCACCTGATCGGCCAAAAAGTTTTGCAGGCCGATGATGGTGAACGCGCCCACCACCGGGCCGGCAAAGGTGCCCATGCCGCCCAGGAGCGTCATCAGCACCACTTCGCCGGAGAGCGACCAGTGCGCGTCTGACAGGGTGGCAAAGCCCAGCACCAGGCATTTCATGGCGCCGCCTAATCCCGCCAGCGCAGTGGACATGACAAAGGCCAGCAGCTTGTAACGGTCCACGTCGTAGCCCAGCGAAATGGCACGCGGCTCGTTCTCACGAATCGCCTTGAGCACCTGGCCGTAAGGTGAATGCACGATGCGGATGATGGCCAGAAACACCGCCACAAACACCGCCAGCACCACGTAGTACAGCACCCGGTCGTCCGCCAGCGACAGCACGCCAAACAGCATGCCGCGCGGCACGCCTTGCAAGCCGTCTTCACCACCGGTAAAGGGCGCTTGCAGGAACACGAAGTAAATCATCTGCGCCATGGCCAGCGTGACCATGGCAAAGTAAATGCCCTGGCGGCGAATGGCGATCAGCCCCACCACCAAGCCACAAGCCGCGGCCACCGCGGTGCCCGCCAGCACGCCCAACTCGGGCGACCAACCTTGGCTGCGCACCAGCCAGCCGGTGGCATACGCCGCCGCACCCAAATAGGCCGCATGGCCAAAAGACAGCAAGCCGGTGTAGCCCAGCAGCAAATTAAAGGCGCAGGCAAAGATGGCGTAGCACAGCGCCTTCATCATGAACACCGGGTACAGGCCGATAAAGGGCGCGGCCAGCAGCACGGCCAGGCCCAACCAGAGGGCAATATGGCTGCGTCGCGAAAGTGAGGTCGCAGCGTTCATTACTTTTCCTTGCCAAACAGGCCGGCAGGCCGAACCATGAGCACCAGCGCCATGATCACAAACACCACGATGCTTGACGCCTCGGGGTAAAACACCTTGGTCAGGCCCTCAATAAGGCCCAGCGCCAGACCGGTGAGGATGGAGCCCAAAATCGAGCCCATGCCGCCAATCACCACCACCGCAAACACCACAATAATCAGGTTGCTGCCCATGAGCGGCGTGATTTGAATCACAGGCGCAGCCAGCACGCCGGCAAGCGCAGCCAGACCGGCGCCTGCGCCATAGGTCAGCATCACCATCACCGGCACGTTGATGCCAAAGGCCTGCACCAGCGCCGGGTTTTCGGTGCCCGCGCGCAAATAGCTGCCCAAGCGCGTGCGCTCAATGACAAACCAAGTGCCCAGGCACACCACCAGGGACGCAAACACCACAAAAGCGCGGTAATTGGGCAAGACCATAAAGCCCAGGTTGGTCGCACCGCGAAGCAGTTCGGGCACCGGGTACGACTGCCCCGAGACGCCAAACTGGTCGCGAAACACGCCTTCGGCAATCAGCGCCAGCCCGAAGGTGAGCAAGAGGCCGTAAATCGGGTCAATCTTGTAGAGGTGCTTGAGCAGCGTGCGTTCGATCACCACGCCCAAGCCACCCACCACCAGCGGCGCAATGAGCAGCGCCCACCAGTAGCCAATGCCAAAGGTGTCGAGCAGCACAAAAGCCACATAGGCGCCGACCATGTACAGCGCGCCGTGGGCGAAATTGACGATGCCCAAGAGGCCAAAAATCACGGCCAGGCCGAGACTGAGCATGGCGTAAAAAGAGCCATTGACCAGCCCCAGCAAGAGCTGGCCCAGAAAAGCCTGAATGGGAATGCCAAAAACGTCCATGGTTCAGCTTTTTGTTATTTCCACAAAGCGCACTTGGATTCGGCCTTGGTGGTGAAGGCGTCTTCGCCCTTGGTCGTGGAAATCAGGTTGTAGTAATCCCATGGCGTGTTGGACTCGGCCTGGGTTTTCACCTGCATCAGGAACATGTCGTGCACCATGCGGCCGTCGGGGCGCACGTAGCCGCCCTTGGCGTACATGTCGTTGACCTTGAGCTTGTGCACTTGCTCCATCACCTTGTCACCATCGTCGGACGCGGCGGCCTTAACGGCAGACAAATAGAACTGCGTGACCGAGTAGTCGGCCGCTTGGATCGACGAGGGCATGCGCTTGAATTTTTCAAAGAAGCGCTTGCTCCAGGCGCGCGACTCGGGCGACTGGTTCCAGTACCAGCTGTCGGTCAGGTACATGCCTTGCGTGGCAGGCAGGCCCAGCGAATGCACGTCGTTGATGAACATCAGCAGACCGGCCAGTTTCATGGTCTTGGTAACGCCAAATTCGTTGGCCGCCTTGACCGCGTTGATGGTGTCGCCACCGGCATTGGCCAGGCCCAGAATTTGAGCCTTGCTCGACTGGGCCTGCAGCATGAACGAGGAAAAATCGCTGGCCGAGAGCGGATGACGCACCGAGCCCACCACGTTGCCGCCCGCGGCCTTGACCACGGTGCTGGCGTCGTTTTGCAGTGCGGTGCCAAAGGCGTAATCCGCCGTCAAAAAGTACCAGCTCTTGCCGCCAGCCTTGACCACGGCCGGGCCCGTGCCTTTGGCCAGGGCCACGGTGTCGTAGGCGTAGTGCGTGGTGTAGGGCGAGCACTGCTCGTTGGTGAGAGCCGAGCTACCTGCGCCCACAGGGAAGAATGGCTTTTTCTTTTCAAGCGCCACTTTGGCCATGGCCAAGCTGGTGCCTGAATTGGTACCACCAATGAGCATGTCCACGCCTTGCTGGTCGAACCACTCGCGCGCCTTGGCGGCGGCCACATCAGCCTTGTTTTGGTGGTCGGCCACCAGCAGTTCAATTTTCTTGCCTGCCACTGCGCCGCCCAGATCGGCAATCGCCATGCGGATGGCTTCGGCGCCGGCAGGACCGTCAATATCGGCGTACAGGCCAGACAGGTCGGTGATAAAGCCAATCCGGATCACGTCGCCCGAGATTTGGGCCTGGGCGGCACCCGCGCCCAGCAGGCCAGCGGTGGTAATAGCGCAGGCAGCGGCAATGTTTTTCAGTTTCATGTCGGTCTCCAGAGGGTAAAAAAACGATAAAAAGAGGGTGCAGGCGCTCAGACGCCCAGGTATTCGTGCAGCCGGTCCATGCGCGAGGGCAGCTCAGCCTGGGTAAATTCCTGGATCACGGTGCCGTGCTCCATCACCAAAAACCGGTCGGCCAGCGGTGCGGCAAACACAAAGTTTTGCTCCACCATCACGATGGTGTAACCCTGCTTGCGCAGCGCCACCACCATTTCGGCGAGTTTTTGCACGATCACCGGGGCCAGGCCTTCGGAGATTTCGTCCAAAAACAGGAGCCGGGCGCCAGTGCGCAAAATGCGCGCCACGGCCAGCATCTGCTGCTCGCCACCCGACAGGCGGGTGCCCTGGCTCTGGGCGCGCGACTCCAGGTTGGGGAACATGGCGTAAATCTCGGCCACCGACATGCCGCCGGGCGCCAATTTGGGCGGCAGCAGCAGGTTTTCTTCGGTCGAGAGCGAAGAAAAAATGCCGCGCTCTTCGGGGCAATAGCCAATGCCCATGCGTGCGATCTGGTGCGTGGGCATGCCGATGGTTTCGCGGCCCCAGAGCTTGATGGAGCCTTTGCGGCTGCCAATCAGACCCATGATGGCGCGCAGCGTGCTGGTGCGCCCGGCGCCGTTGCGCCCAAGCAGGGTGACGACTTCGCCCTCTTGCACCGAAAAGTCCACGCCGTGCAACACGTGCGACTCGCCATACCAGCCGTGCAGGCCCTTGACTTCAAGAATAGGGGTGGCGGCCATCAGTGCGCTCCCTTTAAGGCGGTGCTGGCGCTGCCCATATAGGCCTCAATCACGGCCGGGTTTTGCGACACCTGCGCGTACGGGCCTTCGGCTAGCACCGCGCCGCGTTGCAGCACGGTGATGGTGTCGGCGATGCTTGATACGACGCTCATATTGTGTTCAACCATCAGCACGGTGCGGTTGGCGGCCACTTTTTTGATGAGCTGGCGGATGCGGTCCACGTCTTCCAGGCCCATGCCTTGCGTGGGTTCGTCCAGCAGCATGAGCTGCGGGTCCATGGCCAGGGTGGTGGCGATCTCCAGCGCGCGCTTGCGGCCGTAGCTCAGTTCCACCGCAGGAATCGCGGCGTAGGCTTCTAGGTCCACTTCACGCAGAAGCTCCAGCGCGCGCGGGTGCAACTGGTCGAGCACGCGCTCGGAGCGCCAAAACTGGAAGGACGTCTTCATCAGCCGCTGCTGCAGCGCGATACAGACGTTTTCCAGCACCGTGAGGTGCGGAAAAACCGAGGAAATCTGGAACGACCGGATGACGCCCTGGCGGGCAATGCGCACCGGTGACAGCGCGGTAATGTCTTGGCCCTCAAACAGAATCTGGCCCGAGCTGGGCGTCAAAAATTTGGTCAACAGGTTGAAGCAAGTGGTTTTGCCGGCGCCATTGGGCCCGATCAGGGCGTGGATGCTGCCGCGGCGGACCCTCAGATCGACATGGTCAACGGCTACAAAGCCTTTGAACTCTTTGCTCAGTTGCCGGGTTTCCAGGATGAATTCGTGACGCATGCTTCGATTTAGGGGGCGGAGACGGCCTTGGTCAGACAACCCGACAAAGCGCACAATTAACAACCGGCTATTACAACCGAATTCGGCAAGCGCCGGAATTGCGGTTTTCCCGAGTCGGGCCGTGGCACGGGTTCTTGCGGCTCGTGCAAGACTTGCCTCAATTTCGTGGGCGGTAACATGACCCTACCAGTTCGATACTTGGCCATTCATCACCCAAACGCCCATGCTGCACTACGAAACCGTCCCCGTCACCGCTTTCCAACAAAACTGCTCCATCGTCTGGTGCGATGAAGAGCGCCGCGCCGCCATCATCGACCCCGGTGGCGACATGGAGCTGTTGCTGGAAACGGTCAAGCGCCTGGGCGTGAAGCTCGAGCAAATCTGGATCACCCACGGCCACCTGGACCACGCTGGCGCTACCGCTGATCTGGCCGAGCTGCTGCACCTGCCCATCATTGGCCCGCACCCGGCAGACCAGTTCTGGATTGACGGCATGCCCATGGCGGCTGCGGCCTATGGCTTTCCGCCCTCGCGCACCTTTACGCCCACGCGCTGGCTGCACGATGGCGACACCGTCACCCTGGGGCCGTACACCTTGCAAGTGCGTCACTGCCCCGGTCACACGCCCGGCCATGTGGTCTTTTATTCGCCGGATATTGGCCGCGCTTTTGTGGGCGACGTGCTGTTTGCCGGCAGCATTGGCCGCACCGATTTTCCGCAGGGCGACCACGACACGCTCATCAACAGCATCACCCAGCGCCTGTGGCCCATGGGCAACGACACGGTGTTTATCCCCGGCCACGGCCCCGAGAGCAGCTTTGGGGTGGAGCGTGTGCGCAACCCCTACGTGGGCGGCACCTGAAGCGGGCCCATCGCCATGAGCCTGCAGTCGGTACGCGCTTTTTTTGCGCAACACCAGCTTGACCTGCCTATTTTGGAAACCGAGGCGCTGACGCCCACGGTGGAGTCGGCGGCGCTGGCCCATGGCGTGGAGCCCGGGCGCATTGCCAAAACCCTGGCCTTTCGACTGGGCGACGGCCGCGTGGTGCTGCTGGTGGCCAGCGGCCACGCGCGCATTGACAACGCCAAGTTCAAAACCGCCTTTGGCAAAGGCAAGATGCTGCCCGCCCATGAGGTGCAAGACCTGACCGGCCACCCGGTCGGCGGCGTCTGCCCCTTTGGCCTGGCCAACCCGCTGCCCGTGTACCTGGACCACAGCCTGCACGCTTTTGACGAGGTGCTGCCCGCGGCGGGCTCGGTCAACAGCGCGGTGCGCATCAGCCCGGCGCTGATGGCGCAGGTGACTGGTGGGGTTTGGGTGGATGCTTGTCGCTAGGGTGTGGCAAAGCGCGACCGCTGCAGACTTGCGTTTGACCTCAGCCGATCCACGGGTTGATGACTTCCAGGCCAAGACCGGCAAAATCCCGGCTGTTGCGCGTGACCATGCTCAGGCCATGCTGCGCGGCGGTAGCGCCCAAGAGGCTATCAATGGCGGGCAAGGGGCGGCCAGCGGCGGCCACCAAGCGGCCCCAGCGGTCAGCCACTGGCGCGTCCACCACCAAAATGCGACCGGCGAAAAACCCCGGCAAATCAGTCTCCAGCCAATCCATCAGGGCCATGCGGCGGGCGGCGTCTGCGACGCCTTCAATCCCTTTGCGCAATTCGCCCAGCGTGAGCACGCTCAAATAGAGCGTGGATGCAGGTCGGCGCGCAAACCAATCAACCACCCCAGCATCTGGCGTCTTGCGGCGCAACTCTGACAGCACATTGGTATCGAGCAAATAGCTCACAGTGGCACCTCACGGGTGAGGCTGGTATCGCGTTCCAAGTGAATGTCCTCGACGCCAAAGAGCGGCGAGCGGCGCATGAATTCGACCAGGGAATGGTCGTTGCCGGTCAGGCTGTCAAACAGGCTGCGCGACACCACCACCGCCACCGATTGCCCGTGAAGGGTGATGTTTTGTGGCCCTTCGCTCTCGGCGCACTTGACCACTTCGGACAATCGGGCTTTGGCCTCTTGCATTTGCCATGCGTGCATATCGAATCCTCCTCCGCATATTCTGACTAGAATGATCAGAATATAGCAGGATCCCTACTTCCGCGCCAAATACACCCCACCCACCACCAGCGCCATGCCGCCCAGGGCGAGCTGCGAAAACGATTCGCCAAACAGCGCCCAGGCCACGATGGCGGTGCAGGGTGGCACCAGGTAAAACAGGCTGGCGATGTTGACAGCGCTGCTTTGGCGAATGAGCCAGTTGAGCAGGCTGACCGCGCCGACCGACAGCACCAGCACCAGCCAAGCCAGGGCAAACACCATCTCGCCCGTCAGGTCCATGCGGCCAGTCTCAAATATCCAGGCACACAGGCCGGTGGCCAGCGCCGTGGGCACAAACTGGGCGACGGCGCCGCTGCGCCAGTCAAAGGCGGGGCAAAAGCGCTTTTGATAGAGGGTGCCAGCGGTAATAGCCAAGAGCGCCACCACGCAGGGCAGCAGCGCCTGCAGCCCAAAACCCGCACCCAGCTTGTTGGCCACCACCAGCGCCACGCCGCCCAAGCCCAGCAGCAACCCCAGCCACTGGCGGCGCAGCACCGTTTCGCCCAGCAGCCAGCCCGCACCAATGGCGGTGAGCAGCGGCTGCACCCCCACCACCAGCGCCGCCACGCCCGCCGGCAGACCGAGTGATATGGCTATGAACACGCCACCCAAATACACCCCGTGCAGCAGCAAACCGGCCACGCCAATGTGAAACCAGGCCCGCGCGCCCTTGGGCCAGGGCGCGCGGGTGGCCAGCGCAATGGCCAGCATCAGCACCACCACGGCGGCATAGCGCACAAACAAAAAGGTCAGCGGCTCGGTGTGCGGCAGCCCCAGGCGCGCACCGATAAAGCCGGTGGACCAAAGGACTACGAAGAGGAGCGGAAAGATACGGGAAAGACGGGCGGGCATGAACAGGCTTATTTAAGCGGCAGCAAGAGGGCGGTGCCAGGCCGGGCGACTCTAACAGCGCGGGCAGGCGCAGCGTCCGGTACTAATTAAGTCTGCACATTTAGTACTGATTTTTGTAAAATCACCGATTTTCGCAAAAATTTGATGCGCATTCTTTACCGGACACTCATCGGCCTGTGCCTCATGGCCTTGCAGACCCTGGGTATTGCCAGCCAGGTCATCACGCAAAGTGCGTGGCTGGAAGACCCCACTGGAAAATGGACGTTGGAAGAGGTTCAGGGACGCACCTTCCAGCCCTACACCGGGCTCCTGAGTCAAGGATATTCGGCTAAGGCGCTCTGGATCCGGCTGGATATTGAAGCCCAGGGTAATCCGACCGGACAGCCCGGTCACCAGTTGCCCTTGGTGCTGCGTGTGCGCCCCCCTTATCTTGACGATATCCGCCTGTACGACCCCTTGGCGCCCGCCGTCCAGCTCGCCGGTGACCAGCATCCCAAAAACGTTCAAGACTTCAAATCGCTCAACCACAACTTTTTTGTGCAAGCGGGGGACGCGCCACGAACCCTGTGGTTGCGGGTTGAAACCACTTCGGCGCGCATGGTTTTCCTTGAGCTTTTGACCTTGAACCAGGCGCTGGAGGCAGACCACTGGCTGGAATGGATGTTCACAGGCTACCTGGCGCTGCTCCTGTTTTTCATCATTTGGGCCACCGCGCACTGGTTCACCTTGCGCGAGCCGGTGATTGGCATGTTCGCCATTAGCCAGGTGGCGGCGCTGGCCACGGGCATCGGAATATTTGGCTTTACGGCCCTGGTCTGGCCCGATTGGCTGCCGCAGGCCGGGCCCAGTTACCTTTTGTCTGCCAGTATCATTTTTTCGTTCATTACCCACATCGGTTTTCACTGGCAATTGCTGCGCTTGTTTCGCCCCAACAAGATACTTTTGCGCACATTGCTCTTGATGCTGGGGCTGGGTGTTTTGGCCTTTTTGGTACTGCTTTCGGGCTTGGAGCGAAGCGCATTACAAGCCAATGCCCTGCTTTTGATTATCGCGCCCTTGCTAACGTTTCTCACCGCGCTCACAGCCCGCATCCCTGGCGCCTGGCCAAAGACGTGCCGTCTGAGGTCCACCTGAGTAAAACCGTTTTGGTCGGTATATACGGGCTGATTCTTCTGTCCATGGCTTTGCAGTCGGCTGCGCCTGCTGGGCCTGTTTCAGCCCGGCGTCTTTTCTCTGTATGCCTCGTCATGTATGGCGCAGTCGTCGGCACTTTGGTGCTTGGGCTGCTGAAAACCCGCATCCAAAGGATTCAGCAAGCCTCGCTCACAGCCCTGATTGACCTGAAATCATCGGGCCAGGCACTGGAAATGGAGCGCCTGCAAAGGGAAGACCAGGAAAAACTCTTTGCCATGCTTGCCCACGAACTCAAGACGCCCCTGACCACGCTGCGCTTGTGGCTTAACTCGAATAACCAAAAACGCGATGCCATGGAGCGCGTCATCCATGACATGAACCAGATCATCGAACGTTGTATCCATGCGGGCCAGTTATCAGACGAGGGCCTAAAGCCGGTTTGGCAGCGGGAGCAGGTGAACGACCTGACAAGCTTGTGCCTCGAGTCTTGTCGCCAGCCCGAGCGCATTGATTTTGCGGCGGCGCCCGACAGCGCCCCCATCAAGACCGACACCCAGATGTTTGGCATCGTGCTGGGCAATTTGCTCGACAACGCTTGCAAATACAGCCCTCCCCTGTCCCGGGTTCAGGTTTCGCTCCTGGCCGAAACCAAAAACGGATCCCCGGGCTGGTGCTGGACGGTGAGCAACCACGCAGGCCTGGCCGGCGCGCCTGACCCCGCACAGCTGTTTGTAAAGTACTACCGCAGTGCCCATGCGCGCAGGCAATCGGGCTCGGGCCTGGGCCTGTTTCTGGTCAAGCGTCTGCTGGAGCTGCTGGGCGGAGATATTTGGTACGCGCCGCATTCGGACCGGATCCGCTTTTGTTTTTGGCTGCCTGCGTGATCTGGCTTAGGTCGCACCTGTTAGAAATTGTTGGGATTTGTATTTTTTTGCTGAATCATGGGGGTCTTTCCCCTATCCGTTGATTCGCAGCCCACGATGCCAAATTCCGCACTCAAGATTCTGGTTGTTGAAGACAACGACGAGTTGCGCGAGGCGACGCTCGAATTCCTGCAAAGCGAAGGCCACTATGTGCGTGGCGTGCCCATGGCCGAAGACATCAATGATGTCACCGGCGGATTCGTGCCCGACATCTACGTCATCGACCTCAACCTGCCCGACGAGGACGGCCTGAGCCTGACCCGACGGCTGCGCCAGACGCAACCTGCGGCAGGCATCGTGATCGCCACAGCGCGGGCCCAGATTGGCGACCGGGTGATCGGCTATGAAAGTGGTGCCGACCTTTACCTGACCAAACCCGTGCACCCACGTGAAATGATGGCGGGCATCGCGGCTTTGGGCAACCGGCTGCAGTCCAAGACCGACACTTCCAAAGAACAGCTACAAGTGCACACCGCCAGACTGGAGCTGCGCGGCCCGCTGGGCAGTACCGACCTGACGGCAGGCGAGATGGCCATCCTGAGCGCCCTGGCCCTGGCCCCCGGCCAAACCCTGGAGCGCTGGCAACTGATGAGCATCCTGAGTAAGCGCGAAGAGTCCCCGTCCACCTCCGCCCTGGAAATGCGCATTGCGCGCCTGCGCAAAAAACTCACCAGCGTGGGCGCCGAGCCGCCCAGCATCAAATCCCTGCACAAGGTAGGCTACACCTTGCGCTGCGCGGTGGTGCTGGTTTAGGCGGACATTTTTATTTCCCCCAAGGTCCATCGGCGGCCCTGACGCGCGCGCTTGCATCCCTTGTACCGGCACCGATTTACGCAATGAACACCAGCACCCCACCCAGTATTTGCCTTTGCATGATCGTCAAGAACGAGGCCAAGGTCATCCAGCGCTGCCTCGACAGCGTGCGCTCGCTCATCAGCCACTGGATCATTGTGGACACCGGCTCCACCGACGGCACGCAAGACGTCATCCGCAACTACCTGCGCGATATTCCCGGCACGCTGCACGAAAGCCCGTGGCAGGATTTCGCACACAACCGCTCCGAGGCTTTGCGCCTGGCCAGACCGCACGGCAGCTATTCGCTGGTGATTGACGCCGACGACCTGCTGGAGCTTGCCCCCGGCTTTGAAATGCCAGCGCTAACGTGTGACAGCTACTCGCTCAACATCTGCGACGGCACCCAGCGCTACCCGCGCGTCCAGTTGGTCAACAACCGCTTTGGCTGGTATTACCGTGGCGTACTACACGAATTCATCACCTGCGACGCCAGCACCACCAGTGGGCACCTGGACATCAATATGCGGCGCCTGCACGACGGCGCACGGCGCAAAGACCCCTCCATCTTTTTGCGCGACGCCGAGATATTCGAAAAAGCACTGCAGGTGGAAAAAGACGCTTACCTCATCAGCCGTTACACCTTTTACCTGGCGCAAAGCTACCGCGACGCCCGCCAACCCGCCAAAGCGGTGGAGCACTACCTGAACCGGGCCAAGCTCGGCGGGTGGGCGCAAGAAGTTTTTTACAGTTATTACCAGGCCGCACGGCGCATGGAAGAGCTGGGCTACGCCGATGAAATGGTCTTGGGCACCTACCAGCTTGCCACCAATGCGCTACCCGAGCGTGTCGAAGCTGCGCACGCTGCCAGCAAGTTCTGCCGACTCAAAAAAATGTACCAGCGCGGATATGACATCGCCAAGGCCAGCCTGGGCAAACCGGTGCTTCCCGGCGCCTTGTTTGGCGAGCCCTGGGTGTATGAAACCGGACTGCTGGACGAATTTGCGGTCAACGCCTATTGGATTGGCAAACACGTGGAGTGTCTTGACGCCTGCCTGACGCTATTGGAGTCCGGAAAAATGGCCAGCGCTGAGTTGCCAAGAATATTTGCCAACGCGCGCTACGCCTTGCGGCACCTTTGATGCGCTGCAGCGCCACGCAAGGGCGACCAGCAAGCCACGTCTTGCCAGTCAACGCCAAACAACTTAGTTTTTATACCGTCGCTTTAGGGTTAGAGGTTCGCTAAGTCGGCGCAAAAATCTCCTCACAAACTGCCCCTTGTGTCAGCTCGCAAATGGAGCCGATCCTGATCATTATGGAAAAATTCAATATTTGCATTGTCCGCCCGCCAGCATACAGATGGTCCTCAGTCTTCTTTGAGTTGGCTGAGCTGATTGCTTTTTCTTTGCAAGACAATGGATATTTAACCCAAGTTACCGAAAACCATTTGGCACCAACAGGGATGAATTTGATTATCGGCTGCCATCTTATGGATGTCTCTGTCACACCGCAAATCCCCTCGGACACCATAATCTTAAATACCGAACAGCTTGGCGTCGGATTAGATATATGGAATCAACGTATTCTTCATTTTGTGCAAAGATTCGCCTCATGGGATTATTCCGCAGACAATATCGTGAAGTTTAAAAAACTTGGTATTGCAGAGCCAAAATGGCTTAAATTTGGATATCACCCGAAACTCAACAGGATTACTAGCACTACAGACAAAGATATTGATGTGCTATTTTATGGAAATCTAAACGAACCGCGACTTCAGATTCTTAATGAAATCGAGCGCCGCGGCGCAAGGGTGGCCAAACTATTTGGCGTGTTTGGCACCGAAAGAGATGCGTATATTGCCAGGTCCAAATTGGTGTTGAATCTTCACCAACATCAGACCAAGGTGTTTGAGATTGTTCGCGTTCATTATCTGATGAACAATTCAAAAGCAATAGTGAGCCAGTGCGACGCCGATACAAAAATAGACCCCAATTACATGGATGGTTTATTGCTGGCTGATTACGACAGCCTCGTGGACAAATGCCTGGCCGCCATCGAATCTGCGCCATTGCTACAGGCCTGCGAGCAGCGGTCCCTGGCGACACTCAAGCAGTTTGACGCCGTCAGCATCATCGGCGAGATGGTCGCGGCGTAGCGCGGCCCGGCCCTTCAATCCCGGCGTGCATCCGCATGCCGCTGAAGTGCTTGCGCGCGTGCGCCTTCCACCCCCCCGCGCTCGAACGCGCCACTTTGGCGCCACAGCAGAGCCACAGCTCCGGCAGCACGTTGCAAGCGGGGGAACAACCCCCTTTTCACCGTTAGCTCTTGTTAGGTTTTTCCATTTTGGTATTCAAAAATCACGCGTCCAAAAGTCCGTTCTGCGGCGCTTAAGCACGCTTTTTTGTGAGTGTGCGAAGCCGTCCAAAGAGCGGCAAATGATTTAACCCACTGGAGCTCACGTGAACACATCTGTGCAAAAAACTGCGAAATCTCAATCCAATGGCAGCTTCAAGCTGTCCGCCCTGGCGCTTGCCATCAGCGCAGCCACCATGGGCCTGTCCGTCCAAAACGTCCACGCCACGGCTTACACCAACAGCGGAGCGCTGGTCGGCGTGGCCGGCACGGATACCGCTGCAGACGCCGTGGCAAGTGACGCTGGCGCAAATGGCGCAACAGGCAGTTCCGGCACTAACGGCGCTGCAGGCCCCGATGCTACTGCTGCGGGTACACCGGGCACTTCTATCGAAGCTGGCACCGATGCTTCCTCTGCGGGGGATGGGACCGCAGGCGCCACAGGGGGCACGGGGGCAACCGCGGGCACAACCGGAACGGATGGTTTAAGCGCTACTGGCGAGTCTGGCACGGGTGGCGTAGGCTACGTCACATTCCTCCTGCCCGGTGACAAGTTCACCAATACCGCCTCCATCACAGGTGGCGTAGGCGGTGCTGGTGCTGTTGGTGGCACTGGTGGCGCGGGCGGCGCGGGTGGCGCGGGTAGTGCTGCTGGTTTTGGTGGCGCAGGTGGCGCAGGTGGAACAGGCGGCGCAGGTGGAACAGGCGCAGCAGGCGCAGATGGGGTCAGTGCTGGCGACGCTGGTGCCACAGGTTCAACCGGCTACGCGGGTGGCGCTAGCAGCGCGGGTGGAGCCGGCGCAGATGGCGCCACAGGCGGTGCAGGCGCCAACGGCGCCAACGGCGGAACGGGGGGCACAGGAACGTTTGGGGCCACCGGCAGTGATGCCGTCGTGGGCTTTGGGTATGTGCTTCACAACAGTGGCACTATCAAAGGTGGCGCTGGCGGCGCTGGCGGCGCTGGAGCAGTCGGTGGCGCCGGTGGCGCTGCTGGTGCTGGAGCAGCTGGCGGCGACGGTGGCTTCGGTGGCGCTGGCGGCTTAGGTGGCATCGGCGCGGCCGGTGGTGCCGGTGGTGCCGGCGTTGCAGGCGAATCGGGTACAGGTGGTGCCGGTGGCGCCGGTGCCGTGGGCGGCGTCGGCGGCTACGGCAGCAACGGCGGCACGGGTGGCAATGGTGCCAACGGTGGTATCGGCGCCGTTGGCGGCAACAGCACCGGCGGCTTGGGTGGCACGGGCGGAGTCGGTGGTAACGCCGTCAACCTGATGTATTCGTTTGGCAGTGGCGATATCGTCATCAACTCCATCAGCACCAGCACCGTGGTTAACACAAGCTCCATCACAGGTGGAGCGGGTGGCGCTGGCGGCGTGGGCGGCGTGGGCGGCGTGGGCGGCGTGGGCGGCATAGGTGGCGCCGGTGGCGCTGGCGGTGCAGCCGGTAACGGCGGAGACGGCGGCGCGGGCGGTTACGGTGGCGACGCCGGCGCGGGCGGCGCGGGCGGCACGGGCGGCACAGGCTTCGATGGTGGCGCTGGTGGCGATGGCGGCGTGGCCGGCAACGGTGGCAATGGCGGCGCTGGTGGCAATGCCGGTCTCGCTGGCAGTGGGGCCAACGGCGGTGCTGGCGGTAACAGTGTCGGCGGGGCGGGCGCGCAAGGTGCGGTCGGTGGCATTGGTATTGTGGGCATGAACTTCACGGTGCAAAACCGCGCTGGCGCAACCATCACCGGTGGTGTGGGTGGCGTTGGTGGCGCAGGCGGCGCCGGTGGCACTGGAGGCGTCGGCGGTGCCGGCGGTGACGGTGGCATTGGCGGTTTTGGTGGCAATGGTGCTAACGGCGGCAACGCAGGTGCAACTGGCGCTTACGGTTTAGGCGGCGATAGCGGCGGCACGGGTGGAACTGGCGGAGCCAATGGCGCACTCCAAAGCACCTCAGGCGTCGGTGGTTCCGGCGGCATTGGTGGCTTGGGCAGTACCGGCGGCAGCGGCGGCAACGGTGGCTTTGGTGGCAATAGCACCGGCGGCGCTGGTGGAGCAGGCGGAAAGGGCGGCGCAGCCATTTACGGCTTTAGCGCCACCGTGATCAACAGCGGCACCATTGTTGGCGGTGCCGGTGGCTTGGGTGGCGCAGGCGGCTTGGGCGGCGCGGGCGGCTCTGGTGGTGCCGGTGGATATGGCGGTGTTGACGGACAGGCCGGTAACGACGGCAGCGCTGGAACCAACATCGCACCCTCGTCTGTAACCGGCGGTTTGGCTGGGCTGGCAGGTGCTGATGGCGCCAGTGTGGCTGGAGCAGCGGGCCTGCAAGGTGACGGCGGTGCAGCGATTGGCCTGCCTTTCGGTGCCAACCGCATTACCAACGACGCCACTGGCGTGATCCGCGGCGGCGCAGGCCTCAACGGCGGCTCGGGTGTTGAACTCGGTTTGTCGCTTAGCGGCTTGAGCGGCGATTTCAGCTCGGCACTCATGGCTGTTCTGGCGGTTGGCAAGGCGACGGCCACCATCACCAACAACGGATCGATCGTTGGTGGGGCGGGAACCGTCAACGGCGGCGCCGGTATCTACCTGATGTCGGGTGCGACCGCATCGATCACCAACAACGGTGTGATCGACGGCGGCGCCGGCGGCACGTCGTATGGCATCGTCAACGAAGGCTACATTACCGACCTGACCAACGCACAGGGCGGATCGGCCTCGCACGCGCTGACCCTGTCGGGCCGTCTGCCAGATACCTACACCACGGTGCTGGGCTCTCAAGCAAGCTACGGCCAGCTGGCCGTCTCTAATGCAGACGTGAACCGCATGACGGTTGAAGTGACCAATACGCAAGGCACCGCACTGGCAACCCAAAAGTTCCGCAATGTGGTGACTGGTGTGGAGTCGGAGCAGGTGGTCAACCAAGGTCCAGCACATGCCTTTACCCTCGCCAACGGCGTGGTGGCGATGCTGGGTACCCCAGGCGACAACAACTGGGATCTGCGCGTCCTGAACTTCGGCACCGATATGGCTGCGCCCCAGCGCACCACGCTGGAGCAACGCAACTATGGCGTGCGCTACGCGCTGAGCTACAACTGCGACAACTTTGGTGAAAACGGCGTCTGTGTTTCGTTCCAGGCCAGCAACACCAACAGCTTCCAGCAAGGCCAAACCGCTGGTGTGCTGATTGGTGCCAAGCGCGTGAACGACAACGTGCAGGTTGGTGTCTTCCGCGAGGCAGGTGGATCTTCGAGCAGCGGCATTGACGTCGGTAGCGTCCAACCGCTGACGGGTGTGTTCTTCAACTACGCATCCAATGCAAATGGCACTGGCCCACAAGGCCGCGTGGTCTACGCTTCGCAAACCAGCAAAGCCACCATCACACGCGCCAACATTCTGGGCACCGCAAGCTCGGTGACTGGCAAGGCCGATGTGGACGCCACCGGTAGCGAAGTCAAGTTGGGCTGGGGTATTGGCTTGTCGGCCAACCATGTGTTGACACCGTTCCTGGCTTACACCAGCAACAAGGCAGCGCGTCTGGCTTACAGCGAAGGCAACGCCACCGGAGTGGACGCACCGTTTAGCTACTCGGAGTACTCGTTGACCCGTTCGGCTGCCACCGCAGGTGTGGGCATGAAGGGTCTCGTGAACGAGGCGCTGAGCTACAACGTGAGCGTTGGTGCTGAGCAGTCAAGCGCAAGCGCGACTGACTTTGGTCTGACGGGTGCTTTCGGCAAGGCCACGTACAGCGCCACCAGCCCCGCCAACGGCATGGGCTACAACGCATCGGCTGGTGTGAGCTACAAGGTCAGCGACAAGGTGTCGGTGCACGTCAACGCCAGCGTCCTGAAGCTCGATACCAACACCGACGCGGTGAACTACGTGTCTACCGGACTGCGCATCGGCTTCTAAACCGATGGAGTCCGCGCGCTTGGAAAGCCCGTGCACCCAGCCCAGGCGGATTCAATCGAGAGAAGTTGTGGCTTGCCCTTGCACGCCAAGTTGGATGCAAGTGGCTCGGAACAGGGCCCAGCCTTGAGGCAGGCCCAAGACTAGAAAGTCGCCTTTATGGCGCCTCTGCCCCGCCCCCCAGCACCTTGTACAGCGTCACTTGGCTTTGCAGCGCGGCCAGTTGCACGTTGATGAGCGCTTGCTGGCTGGCAAAAGCGGTGCGTTGGGCGTCAAGCCAATCCAGTTGGCTGGCCGCACCGTTATCCAGGCGCAAACGTGTAAGCGTCAGGCGCTCGTTGTCGGCCTGGGCCAGGGCGGTTTGCGCTTGCAACTGGCGCTCCCAGCTACTGCGCGCAGCCAGAGCGTCGGCCACTTCGCGGAACGCGTTTTGCACCACTTTTTCGTACTGCGCCACGGCGATGTCAAAGCCCACCTTGGCAGACGCCAAATTGGCCTCGTTGCGCCCGCCGTCAAAAAGGGGCAGCAGCAACTGGGGCACAAAGGTGTAGCTCCAGGAGCCGTCTTTGAACAGCGAACCCAGCTCGCTGCTGGCGCTGCCGGCGCTGGCCGTGAGCGCAATGCGCGGAAAGAACGCGGCGCGCGCAGCGCCAATATTGGCGTTGGCCGCAGCGAGCTGCTGCTCGGCCTGGCGAATGTCGGCGCGGCGCGTGAGCAGCTCGGACGGCAAACCGGCGGGCAGCGCGGGCAGGCTGACGGCTGGCGCATCAGCACCCAAGAGCGCGGTTTGCGCCGCAGAAAGCGGCTGGCCCAGCAGCAGCACCAGGGCGTTTTCGTCTTGGGCGCGCTGGCGCTGCAATTGCGCCAGGCTCACCCGGGCGCCTTGCACCAGCGATTGCGCCAGGCGCACATCCAGCTCGGACGAGGCGCCATGCTCCAGGCGCAGCGCCACCAGTTGCAAAGACGCCTCGCGCGAGGCCAGCGTGTCTTGCGCCAGGCGCAGCGAGCGTTCGTCAGCGCCCAGGCCCATCCAGGCCTGTGCCACGGTGGCAATCAGGCTGATCTGCGCGGTGCGCTGCGCTTCTTCTGACGCCAGGTACTGCGCCAGCGCCTGCTCTTTGAGGCTGGCCACGCGGCCAAAAAAGTCCAGCTCGTAGCTGCTGACCAAAAGGCCGCCGGTAAAGGTGGTGGCCATATTGCCCGCGGTGTTGGGCGCGCGGTTCAGGCCCAGCCCGGCGTTGAGCGTGGGCAACTGGTCGGCGCTGCGCAGGCCAAGTTGGGCGCGGGCCTGCGCAATATTGAGCGCCGCCACCCGCAAGTCGCGGTTGTGTTCCAGCGCCTGGGCGATCAGGGCTTGTAGCGCCGGGTCGATAAAAAACGTGCGCCAGGGCAGCAAGTCGCCTGCCGCCGCGGTCTCGGGCGCCTGGGCGCTGGCGGGCCACTGCGGCGCAATGGGCGCGGCCGGGCGCTTGAACAAGTTGGGCGTGCTGCAGGCCGACAAGGCCAGGGCGCCAACCATTGCAGATGCCAAGAGGCTCAGGCGCAGGCCGCGCTGCGCGGCGGTGTGCATGCCGGTGTGTGGGTGTTTATTCATCGCTGTGCACTCCCATTTGCGCCGCTTGTGCGGCATGGACATCGTGCTGGCGGGCGCTGCCCTTGAACAGGCCGCGCACCACCACGAAGAAGATCGGAACGAAGATGACGGCCAGCGTGGTGCCCGTCAAAATGCCGCCCATCACGCCGGTGCCAATCACCCGCTGGCTGGCCGAGCCCGCTCCCGTGGACAAAGCCAGCGGCAGCACGCCCAGCGTAAACGCCATGGACGTCATCACAATCGGCCTAAAGCGCAAGTGCGCTGCGGCCAGCGCCGACTCGATCAGGCCCTTGCCCTGGGCTTGCAGGTCTTTGGCAAACTCGATGATCAAAATCGCGTTCTTGGCCGACAGGCCAATGATGGTGATCAGGCCCACCTGGAAGTACACGTCGTTGGCGTAGCCGCGCAGCAGCGTGGCCAGCAATACACCGAGCACGCCCAGCGGCACCACCAGCACCACGGCCAGGGGAATCGACCAGCTCTCGTAAAGCGCGGCCAGGCACAAAAACACCGCCAAAATCGCAAAGCTGTACAGAATGATGGACTGCGAACCAGCCAGCTTTTCCTCGCGCGACAGGCCCGTCCATTCAAAGCCGAAGCCCGCGGGCAACTGGGCGGCGAGCTTTTCCATCTCGGCCATGGCGTCACCGGTGCTAAAGCCGGGCGCGGCGCTGCCGCCTATGCGCATGGCGGGGTAGCCGTTGTAGCGGATGGTTTGCATGGCGCCCTTGATCCAGCGGGTGCTGGCAAAAGCCGAAAACGGCACCGACTGGCCGCGCGCATTGAGCACGCCCAGGCGCAGCAAGTCGTCGGGCTGCATGCGCGCTGGCGCGTCGGCTTGCACCACCACGCGCTGCAGGCGCCCGGCGTTGGGAAAGTCGTTGATATAGGCCGAACCCAGCGCGGTGGAAATCACCGCGTTGATGGCGTCAAAGCCCACGCCCAGGGCCTGGGCCTTGTCGCGGTCAATGTCGAGCTGCAGTTGCGGCGCGTCCTCCAGGCCGTCGGGGCGCACCTGGGTGATCACCGTGCTTTTGGCCGCCATCCCGAGCAACTGGTTGCGCGCGGCCAAGAGCGCGTCGTGGCCCAGGCCAGCGCGGTCTTGCAGGCGGAAGTTAAAGCCCGAGGCGTTGCCCAACTCGGGGATGGGCGGGGGGCTCAGCGGAAAGATAAACGCGTCGCGGATGCCAGCGAGCGCGCCAAACGAGCGCCCAGCCAGGGCTTGGGCCGAGTTGCTGGGATCGGGCCGCTCTTTCCAGTCTTTCAGGGTGATAAAGCCCAAAGCGGCGTTTTGCCCCAGGCCGGCAAAGCTGTAGCCCAGCACGCCAACCATGCTTTGCACCTCGGGCTGCTTGAGCATGAAGCCTTCAACCTGCTGCATCACCGCGCGGGTGCGCTCTTGCGTG
>CANGHQ010000002.1 GCA_947453585.1 Burkholderiales bacterium
CGCTTCGGCTACGGCACCACTGGCCGCTGGTTGGAGCCCTCGGTATTCGGGAAGCGCCCCGCCGCGAATCTCCGCTGCTCCCGCCACGCTCATACCCCGAAGCCGTCTCGGCGACGGCGCCGTTCCACAGGGTCGCAGCCAGACCCACAGGTGCAACGCCAGTAGTAGGCTAGCCGAAGCGAAAAAACCAAATGCGGCTGTTAGCCCCCCTCTCTCGCCCGCTGGGCGAGAGAGGGGTTGGGGGAGAGAGTGGGCTAAGCCAGCACCTTCTTAAGCCATTCGGCAAACGCCGCACATTCCCACCGATCCATCATCCCAGTACGCCAGCACAGGTAGTGCGCATGCGGGCTGGGCACGTTGCCCACAAAGGTGTCGCTAGAACCCAAGCGCACCAAAGAGCCGTTTTCCAGCCAAGGCGCACCCAGCTTCAGCCGCACCAGCGCAATGCCCATGCCTGCGGCCGCGCCGTCGCACATCAGGCCAATGTCGTTGAACTGCGAGCCGTCCACCGGTTCGGGCCAATCCAGGTGGTGGGCGGCAAACCAGGTGCGCCAAGGCTCTAGCGGGCTGCGCAAAAGGGGCTGGTTGAGCAAGTCGTTCGCCACCACAAAGGGCCCGTGCTCGCGCACAAAGGCGGGTGAAGCCATGGGCGTGACCACGTCCTTGGTCAGGCAGATGTGCTCCAGATCGGCGTAGCGCCCGGCGCCAAAGCGCACTGTCAGGTCAGCGTCCTCAGCCACCACGTCCAAAAGCGGAATCGACACCTGCATCGTGAGGTCAATCTCAGGGTAGGCCTCGGTAAATTCGCGCAGGCGCGGAATAACGATGGAGCGGGCAAAGGTGGGTGTCACCGCCAGGCGCAGCTTGCGTTTGCCGGGTGCGGCGCTGGCGCTGGGGAACTTTTGCAAGATCGCCAAGCCCTCGCGCACATGGGCCAGGTATTCGCTGCCCTCGGTGGTGAGCGAAAAGTCGGCACGCCCAAAGAGCTTGGTGCCGATAATTTGTTCGAGCTGGCGCACCCTGTGGCTCACTGCGCTGGGGGTTACATGTAGTTCTTCAGACGCTTGGGTGACGCTGCGCAGTCGCGCCAAGGCCTCAAAAGTCAACAGGCACTGGATGGGGGGGATGCGGGCGGTACTCATAGGGTGCCACTATAGGCCACTCTTTATAATTTCAGCGTCTCCTGGCCCACCTGATTATTGGTGTGGTGGGACCCGATTTCCCCCCACCGGAGCCGCCGTGTCTGATCGTTTATCGGTATTGCCCCAATACCTGCTGCCCAAGAAGGCGCTCACTTACTTTGCCGGCTGGGTCGCCAGCCGCCGCTGGGGCAGCCTCACCACCCGGCTAATTGCCTGGTTTGTGCAGCGCTACCAAGTGAACATGGCCGAGGCCGCCGAGCCTGACCTGGCCAGCTACGCCTGCTTTAACGACTTCTTTACCCGCGCATTGCGCCCAGATGCGCGCCCACTGGCCGCCAGCACCTGGGTCTGCCCTGTGGACGGCGCCATCAGCCAGTTTGGCGCCATTGCGCACGACCAGATCTTCCAGGCCAAGGGCCATTCCTACAGCACCACCGCGCTGGTGGGCGGCGACGCGGCGCTGGCGGCGCAGTTTGACGACGGCGCATTTGCCACGATTTACCTGAGCCCGCGCGACTACCACCGCATCCACATGCCCTGCGATGGGCGCCTAACGCGCATGATTTATGTGCCGGGCGATTTGTTTTCGGTCAACCCGACCACAGCGCGCGGCGTGCCGGGGCTGTTTGCGCGCAACGAGCGCGTGGTGTGCGTGTTTGACACCGACCATGGCCCGATGGTGCTATCGCTGGTGGGCGCCACCATTGTGGGCAGCATGGCCACGGTGTGGCACGGGCCGGTGAACCCGCCGCGCTTGCCGCAGGTGACCGAGTGGCATTACGACGAAGGGGCTGTGACCCTGCGCCAAGGCGACGAGATGGGGCGATTTTTGCTGGGATCAACCGTGGTGCTGTTGTGGCCGCGTGCCACGCTCGGATGGAACCCAGTGTGGCAGCCCGGCGCTCCAGTGCGCCTGGGCCAGAGCATGGGGCAGCGCGCCGCCGCTTAAACCGCTGGCGCGCCCGGCACGGCGCAGGACGAGTCAGCAAACCCTGCGGCCACGCCGGCGTTTTTGACCTGCACGATCTCCGCCAATATCGACACCGCAATCTCGGCCGGCGTTTTGGCGCCCAGGCGCAAGCCCACGGGGCCGTGCAGGCGGTCGAGTTCGGCCTCGGTCATGTCAAAGTGTTCGGCCAGGCGCTGCTTGCGCGCCGCTTGCGTGCGGCCCGAACCCAGCGCGCCCACATAAAAGGCCTCGGACTTGAGCGCCTCCAAGAGCGCCATGTCGTCGAGCTTGGGGTCGTGCGTGAGCGCCACGATGGCGGTGTGCGGGTCGGGCAGCATTTCGCGCACCACGTCGTCGGGCATACCCAAGAGGCGCTGCACCACGCGCAAATCCAGGGTGGCGGCGTAGTCTTCACGGGGGTCGCACACCAGCACTTCAAAGTCCAGCATGCCAGCCATTTGCGCCACCGCTTGCGAGAGCTGGCCCGCGCCAATCAAAAGCAGGCGCCACTTGGGGCCGAACACCGTGGTCAGCGTTTGGCCGTCGTAGGCAATGTCTTGGCCGCGCTGCGCACCACCCAGCGTCACCGCGCCCGTAGCCATACTCAGGCTGCGCGACACCAGTTGATGCGCATCGGTGCGCGCCAGCAAGTCCGTAATCCAGCTTGCGTCTTGCAGGGGCTCATGCACCAGGCGCAAGGTGCCGCCGCAGGGCAGGCCAAAGCGGGCCGCTTCTTCTTTGCTCACGCCGTAGACGATTTCGCTGGGCAGGGTTTGCGACTGCGCGGGTGCTGCTGTGGTGGCCGAGTGCGCCACCAGATTCGTGAACGCGGCCTTGGTGCGGGCGATCAGGTCGTCTTCCACACAGCCGCCTGACACCGAGCCGCTGACCAATCCGTCGTCGCGCACGGCCAAGAGCGCGCCGGGCGGGCGCGGCGCGCTGCCCCAGGTTTGCACCACGGTGACCAGGGTGACGGCGTGGCCGGCCGCACGCCAGGCCAGCGCGTCTGACAAAACCCGAATATCCAAACTGTCCATTAAGCGTCCTCGGCAGGATGACGATTGCGCAGTGCAAAAAATGCGCGGTACAGGGCGACGCTGGCAACCATGCCCCAGGTCATGCCCACAAACATGCCGCCAAGCATACCCGGCAGGCTGGACGTGCCTGTCTCCACTTGCCAGCGCACCAGCCACAAAGCGCCGGCCGTCATGCCCAGCAGCATCCAGGCCGAACACAGCAGGTTTTGCGTGAGCAAGGAACACAAATAGCGGCCGCAATGCTGGCGCAGCAAGCGCAGGCTGGGAATGGCCAGCAGACCGCCGGTGAGCATGCCTGCGTGCATGGCGGGCAAAAAGGCGATGTGCAATTCGAGGCTCTCCACAAAATCAAGTCGCAGCGACTGGCTGCACAAACTCTCTAGCCGCGCCGGGCCACCCAGCATCAAGTCCACACCCAAGCCCAAAAGCATGCCGCCAAAACCCAGGGACAACATGATGTACGGCGGCGACAGACCCGCGCGCTGGGGCCGCACCCAGCTCAGCGCGGCGCAACCCAGCGCCACCAAGACCAGGGACAACGCAATCACTGCGCCGTATGAGGTGGCCGCGGCATTGCCGCGTGCGCCCAAACCCCACAGCGTGGCAGCCACGGCAAGCAACAAAAGAGACGGCGTAATGGCCGCCGAGCCCACGCTGCGGGCCAGCCAGTGTGGAGCAGTAGATGGGGTCTTCATGGGATGAATCGCAGTGGGCGGCGGCAAGGAATCATTTGACAAAAACTAGGGTAAACCCGGTGGCCGAGCGGGCGCGAGTCTGTAAAAGTCCGCATTCGAATATTTTCATTAAATACATAAATCGCGTTTTTCGCGGCAACTGGTTTGATGAAACGGACTGTAACCAGCGTCGCCCATTTGCGCATCTGCTGGTGAACGAAGCGCGCAAAGTTTGCACGAATCTCCGTATGGCGGCATGAGACAGCGCACTTCTCAGGCCGCCATCCCTTACTACGATCCTGAGCCATGACCAAAGCCTGCCCTTTCCCGCCCTCTGAGGCCACCAGTGCCACCAGCCCCAATTCTTGGCTGTATTTGCTGGAACGCTTTGACGTCGGCGTGGTGCATCTGGACCATGCGCTGCACGTAGTGGGCATGAACGACTACGCCCGGCGCAGCCTGCCGGTGGGCGACAAGCTGCCCTTTGGCAAGATCGTCACCGACTTCCACCCCGAGGCAGCCAAGGCCAAGGTCAAGTTCCTGCTCGGCCAGGCCGAATGCCCGGTCAACAACGCGCCGCCCATGGCCATGATGATCAACATCCCTGAGCGCGTGCTCTTGATCAAGGTGTCCAAGATCGGCGATATGCAGGGTGCGACCACCGGCTACACGCTGGTGTTCTACGACATCACCGAGGTGGTGAGCAAAGAAGGCAGCGCCGAGTCCAAACGCAAAAGCGCTGACGCTGGCGAAAAGCGCCAACTGCGCAAGATTCCCACCATCAAGCAAAACCGCGTGATGCTGGTGGACGTGCCCAGCGTGTCCTTCATCCGCTCCGAGGGCCACTACACCTGGGTGCATACGGCCCTGGGCGGCCAGTTTTGCAACATCACCATTGGCGACCTGGAAAGCCGGCTCGACCCCAACCAGTTCTTGCGGGTGCACCGCAGCTACATCGTCAACCTGGCGCAGGTCGATGAGATCGTGCGCGATGACGGGCGCATGTCGGTGCGCATGATGGGTTCCACGCCCGTTGAAATTCCGGTGTCGCGCGCCAGCATGGCCAAGCTGCTCGACCAACTCGGCCTGACCGACGCGGTACCCGTCAAAAACTAGGGTCTGCCTTTTTTCGTGCAACGGCGTTGCCGTTCGTGCGAAATAGGAAACGGTTGATTTTTTACATTGCCCAAGCCGCACAGCGCTAGCTAGAGTCGCGGCTGGCGTCTTTTGAGCGTCTTCCAATAAGTAAAGGAGATACCGTGATCCCACCGGCATTTGATTACCACGCACCCCACACCGTGGCCGAAGCTATCGCCCTGCTGTCCTCGCTGGGCGACGACGCCAAGCTGCTCGCAGGCGGCCACAGCCTCTTGCCCATGATGAAGCTGCGCTTTGCCCAGCCCGGCACACTGATCGACATCAACCGCATCCCCGAGCTGCGCGGCATTAGCGAACAAGGCGGCGTGATCCGCATTGGCGCCATGACCTCCGAGAACGAACTCATCGCCTCTCCCCTGCTGCAAGCCAAGCTGCCTTTGCTGGTTGAAGCTGCGCTCTTGATCGCCGACCCGCAAGTGCGCAACCGCGGCACCATTGGCGGCGACATCGCCCACGGCGACCCCGGCAACGACCACCCGGCGATTTCCATGGCGCTGGACGCGACCTTTGTGCTGCAAGGCCCCCAGGGCGAGCGCCAGGTCAAGGCGGTGGATTTTTTCCACGGCACGTACATGACGGCGCTGGCAGAAGACGAGATCCTGACCGCCATCCTGATCGCGCCCTTTGCCACAGGCACCGGTTCTGCCTACCTCAAACTCAAGCGCAAGACCGGCGACTGGGCCACGGCCGGCGCTGCCGTGGTGCTGCGCATGTCCGGCGGTGTGGTCAGCCACGCCAGCATTGGCCTGACCAATGTGGCGTCCACCGCGCTGCGCGCCAGCGACGCCGAAGCCGCGCTGGTGGGCAAACCCCTGACCGACGCCAGCATTGACGCCGCCGTCCACGCGGTGCGCGCCATTTGCGACCCCGCCGAAGACCTGCGCGGCGACGTCGAATACAAAACCGCCATGGCCGGGGAAATGACCCGCCGCGCCATCCGCGCCGCTGCCGCCCGCTGCGCATAAAGCCCCAAAACCGGAAGAACCCACCATGAGCAAAAAAATCGTTTCCATGCAGCTCAACGGCAAGACCGTTGAAGAGGCCGTCGAGCCGCGCACCCTGTTGATCCACTTCCTGCGGGAAAAGATGAACCTCACGGGCGCACACATCGGCTGCGAGACCAGCCACTGCGGCGCCTGCACCGTGGACATCGACGGCCAATCGGTCAAGTCCTGCACCCACCTGGCGGTGCAGTGCGAAGGCAGCGATGTCAAAACCGTCGAAGGCCTGGCCAACGCCGGCGTGCTGCACGCGGTGCAAGAAGGTTTTTACAAAGAGCACGGCTTGCAATGCGGCTTTTGCACCCCCGGCATGCTGATGCGCGCCTACCGCTTTTTGCAAGACAACCCCAACCCCACTGAGCAGGAAGTGCGCGTGGGCATGTCGGGCAATCTGTGCCGCTGCACCGGCTACCAAAACATCGTCAAAGCCGTGCTGCACGCAGCGGCCATCCTCCAACAACAAGCCGTTGCCGCCTAAGCGCCCAACCCCCAGGAGAACCTTATGAACGCACCACTGAGTGACCGCGAAAAAGCCCTGATGGGCATGGGCGAGTCCCGCCTGCGCAAAGAAGATGCCCGTTTCATCCAGGGCAAGGGCAACTATGTCGACGACATCAAGATGCCCAATATGGTCCACATGGACATCGTGCGCTCCAGCGTGGCGCACGCCCGCATCAAGCGCATCAACAAAGAAGCTGCGCTCAAAGTTCCCGGCGTGATCGCCGTGCTGACCGCCGAAGACCTCAAGCCCCTCAAGCTGCACTGGATGCCCACCCTGGCCGGCGACGTGGCCGCCGTGCTGGCCGACGAGAAAGTGCACTTCCAGATGCAGGAGGTGGCTATCGTCATTGCCGAAGACCGCTATTCGGCGGCCGACGGCGTCGAAGCCGTGGAAGTGGAATACGAAGAGCTGCCGGTGGTGATTGACCCGTTTGAGGCCCTCAAGCCCGACGCTCCCGTGCTGCGCGAAGACCTGGCAGGCAAAACCGAAGGCGCGCACGGCAAGCGCTACCACCACAACCACATCTTTACCTGGGACGCAGGCAACAAAGAAACCACCGACGCAGCCTTTGCCAGCGCCCCGGTCACCGTCAAGCAAGACATGCACTACCCGCGCGTGCACCCCTGCCCCCTGGAGACTTGCGGCGCAGTGGCCTCGTTTGACCCCATCCGTGGCGAACTCACCACCTACATGACCAGCCAGGCGCCCCACATCGTGCGCACCGTCGTGTCCATGCTCTCGGGCATTCCAGAGTCCAAAGTACGCATCATCTCGCCCGATATTGGCGGAGGCTTTGGCAACAAGGTTGGCATTTACCCCGGCTATGTGTGCGCCATCGTCTCGTCCATCGTGCTGGGCCGCCCGGTGAAATGGGTCGAAGACCGCATCGAGAATCTGTCCTCCACCGCCTTTGCCCGCGACTACCACATGACCGGCGAATTGGCCGCCACCACAGACGGCAAAATTTTGGCGCTGCGCACCAATGTGATCGCCGACCATGGCGCCTTTGACGCCTGCGCCGACCCGACCAAGTTCCCGGCCGGCATGTTCCACATCGTCTCGGGCAGCTACGACATTCCTACCGCCTACTGCAAGGTTGATGGCGTCTACACCAACAAGGCGCCCGGTGGCGTGGCCTACCGCTGTTCCTTCCGCGTGACCGAAGCGGTTTACCTGGTCGAGCGCATGGTGGACGTGCTGGCGCAAAAGCTAGGCATGGACAAGGCCGAGATTCGCGCCAAGAACTTCATCAAGCGCGAACAGTTCCCCTACACCTCGGCCTTTGGCTTTGAATACGACTCGGGCGACTACCAAACCGCGCTGGACAAAGTCCTCACCGCCGTGGACTACAAGGGCCTGCGTGCTGAACAAGCCGCCAAGCGCGCCGACCCGAACTGCCCCACGCTGATGGGTATTGGCCTGGTCACCTTCACCGAAGTGGTGGGTGCGGGCCCGAGCAAGATCTGCGACATTTTGGGTGTCGGCATGTTTGATTCCTGCGAAATCCGTGTGCACCCCACGGGCAGTGCGATTGCCCGCATGGGCACCATCTCGCAAGGCCAGGGCCACCAGACCACCTATGCGCAGATCATCGCCACCGAGCTGGGCATTCCGTCCGAAGTGATCCAGGTTGAAGAGGGCGACACCAGCACCGCGCCTTATGGCCTGGGCACTTACGGTTCGCGCTCGACCCCGGTGGCGGGCGCCGCTATCGCCATGGCCTCGCGCAAAATCCACGCCAAGGCCAAGAAGATTGCTGCGCACCTGATGGAGGTGAGCGAAGCCGATCTGGAATGGGAAATCGACCGTTTCAAAGTGCGCGGTGACGACGCCAAGTTCAAGACCATGACCCAAATCGCCTGGGCCGCCTACAACAGCCCCCCGCCCGGCCTGGAGCCAGGCCTGGAGGCCGTGCACTACTACGACCCACCGAACTTCACCTTCCCCTTTGGTATTTACCTCTGCGTGGTGGACATCGACAAGGGCACGGGCGAGACCAAAATCCGCCGCTTCTATGCGCTGGACGATTGCGGCACCCGCATCAACCCGATGATCATCGAAGGCCAGATCCACGGCGGTCTGACCGAAGGCTTTGCTGTGGCCATGGGCCAGCTCTTGTCTTTTGACAAGCAAGGCAATATCCAGGGCAACACGCTGATGGACTATTTCTTGCCCACCGCTGTGGAGACACCGCACTGGGAAACCGACCACACGGTCACACCGTCGCCCCACCACCCCATCGGTGCCAAGGGCGTGGCCGAGTCTCCCCACGTGGGCAGCATTCCCACCTTCACCAGCGCCATGGTGGACGCCTTTGCCCACCTCGGTGTGACGCACTTCAACATGCCCCACTCGGCTTACCGCGTGTGGCAGCAGCTCAAGGCCGCAGGCATTACAAGCTGATATTTGGTTCCCCAGAGGGCGGATGCGGCATGCTGCATCCGCCCCTGCTTTTTAGAGAGTCCCCATGGAAGTAGTTTTAGACAAGCAGTACCCGGTGTCCGCCGGGGTAGACGCCGCCTGGACGGTGTTGGCCAATATGAACGAGCTGGCCACCTGCATGCCCGGCGCACAAATCACGTCTGAGATTGACGCCACCCACTTCACCGGCAGCGTGCGCGTCAAAGTGGGCCCGGCCGTGGCGGCGTTTGCTGGCACGATTGAGATTTTGGCGCTCGACCCCGCCACTCGCACCCTGAAGATGATGGGCAAGGGCGCCGACAAGGGCGGCTCGTCCGCGTCCATGGAACTCACCGCCAACCTGGTGGCAATTGACGCCAACAGCTGCACGCTGGTGGGCCACGCCGAAGTGATTGTCAACGGCAAGTTTGCGCAATTTGGCGGACGCATGATGGGCTCGGTGTCCGACATGATCCTGGGCCAGTTTGCGGTGGTGTTCTCGCAAAAAGCCGCCGTGGTGCAAGCCGCGCTGGCGCCCGTAGCCAGTGCGGCTCCAGGCGAGAGCGCCGCGCCCGCCGCCACAGCACCCGCGCCGCAAGCGCCGGTGGTCGCCCAAGAGTTCAACGCCCTGGGCTTGGTCTGGGCGCTGGTCAAAGACTTTTTTGCCAAGCTGTTTGGCAGCAAGCGCTAAGCCGCAGGCGCGCCCATGAGCACCTCTGCTGACACGGCCTCGCCCCAAGGCCTGCGCGAGCGCCTGTTTACGGCGGGCTATATCGCCGACGAAGACCTCGCCAGCCTGGTCTGGATGGGCTTGTCGCTCGAGCGCCCGCTGCTGTTGGAGGGCGAAGCTGGCGTGGGCAAAACCGCCATTGCCAGCGCCTGCGCCCGTGCGTTGGGCCGGCCCTTGCTGCGCCTGCAGTGCTACGAAGGTCTGGACCTGAGCCAAGCGGTCTACGAGTGGAACTACAGCCGCCAGCTGCTCGAAATCCGCATGACCGAAGCCGGCCAGGGCGACCGATCCGCACTGCGGGACAACCTGTTTTCTGAGGCCTTTTTGCTGGAGCGCCCGCTCTTGCAGGCGATCCGCTCGCCCGAGCCCTGCGTGCTGCTGATCGACGAGATTGACCGGGCTGACGAGGCTTTTGAAGCCTTTTTGCTGGAAATGCTGTCTGAGTACCAAATCAGCGTGCCCGAGATCGGCACCCTGCGCGCCGTAACGAAACCCTTGGTCATCTTGACCAGCAACGGCACGCGCGATTTGTCGGACGCGCTGCGCCGGCGTTGCCTGTTTCACTTTGTTGACTTTCCCACCCTGGCGCGCGAGACGCAAATCGTGCGCACCCTGGTGCCCGAGGCCGCGAGCCGCCTGGTGGAAGAGTGCGTGGCCTTTGTGCAGCGCCTGCGCAAGGAAGACCTGGACAAAACCCCGGGCGTGGCCGAAACCCTGGACTGGGTGCGCGTGCTGTTCAAGCTCGGCCATAGCGAGCTGCCCATTGACCCGCAGCTGCTCATGCCCTCGTTGGCGGCGCTGCTCAAAACCCGCAACGACCGCTGGCAAGTCACGGCAGATCGCGTAGGCAAGCTCATGGACGGCCCGCGCATGGGCCAGGACGCGGGCGTGGCCGCCGCCCTGAAATAGGCGCCATGGCCGCCGACCCCGCGTCTGCCGCCCTCGCTGCGGTGGCATCCACGCCCCCGGCAGCCCCGCCGCCGCGCCTGCCGCCCGCCACCGACCCGCGCACCCAACTCGGCGAATTTGCCCACTACCTGCGCCAGCACGGTTTTGCCCTGGGCTACGCCGAACTCGAACTCATGGTGCAAGCCGCCGCCGCCCTGCCCCTGGCGCAGTGGCCGCGCACCCAGGCCCTGTGGCGCGCCATTGCCAGCGGCAGCCAGACGCAGTGGCGCAAATACCCCGATCTGCACCAGGCTTTTTGGTTCCCGCACCAGGTCAAGGGCAGCACCCGCACCTCGGGCCTCACCCAGCGCGCGCGCACCCTGCCCGAGCTGGTGCAGCAAATGCACCAGGACATGGCCCAGCAAAGCGGCAATAGTGCGCCCGACAAGGCCCGCCCCACCGTGGGCCAAGCCGATGACGCCGCTGCGGGCGAGTTGGAAGAAGCCGGCGGCGAACGCGCCCAAGGCGGCGCCAGCAGCACCGCGCCGCTGGACCAGCGCGACTTTGCCGAATGGATGCCCGGCGACATGGACCGTTTTGAGCCCATGGTCGAAGCCCTCAAAAAACGCCTGCGCGCCCAGTTGCTGCGCCGCTTTCAGCCCACCGGCGACCGGGGCACGGTGCACCTGCGCCGTTCGCTGCGCGGCGCGCTGGCCAGTGGGGGCGAGATCGTCAAACTTGCGCGCGTGCAGCGCCAGCGCCGCCAACCCCGGGTGGTGGTGCTGGTGGACGTGAGCCGCTCTATGGAAGTGCACGCCCAGTTTTACCTGCGCCTGTCCCGCGCTTTTGTCGAGGTGATGGACGCGCGCGCCCTGGTCTTTCACACCAGCGTGGCCGATGTCACACCGCTCATGAAACGGCGCAGCGCGCGGGTACAAGAAAAGGTCAACGCCGTCACCTTCGGCTTTGGCGGCGGCACCCGCATCGCCAGTTGCCTGCAAGAGGCACTGCGCCTGCACCTGGACCGCCGCTCCTTGCAGCGCGGCGATCTGTTCATGGTGTTTAGCGACGGCTACGACACCGATCCGCCCGACGAGCTGGGCGCCGTGCTGGCCCAGGTGCGTGCGCGCGGCGCGCGGGTGTGCTGGCTGCACCCCACGGTGCAGGCGCCCCAGTCCGAGGCGCTGCTGCGCGCGGCAGCGCAGGTGAACCGGTTCATGCCGGCCCATAATTTGGCCAGCTTGGCGCGTCTGCCCGATTTGCTGCGCAGCGCCTGAACCCTTCTTACTTTCAACCAATCACAGGAACATAGCCATGGGATGCTTACTCAAACAAGGCGGCGGTTTGTATGCCCGCCTGCGCGTGGGCGCGGTGCTCTTGGCTGCGGGCACCGGCAGCCGCATGGGCGGCGTGGCCAAGTCGCTGATCCGCCTGCAAGGCGTGCCGCTCATCAACCGCCAGCTCATCGCCCTGAGCGGCGCGGGCGTGGACGAGGTGGTCGTGGTCACCGGCTTTGCGCGCGACGCAGTAGAAGCCAGCGTATCGACCTTCCCCGTGACCCTGGCGCACAACGCCGACTACGCCCTAGGCCAGCAAAGCTCGGTGCGCGTGGGCTTGCAGGCGCTGCGCGGCAACTTTGACGCCGTGCTGGTGGTGCTGGCCGACCAGCCCCTCCTGGGCGCGGCGGACCTGACCGAGCTGATTGCCGCTTTCAAAAAGCGCCCCGCCGGTCACGTGGTGGTGCCGGTGGTAGACGGCCAGCGCGGCAACCCCCTCGTGATGGACGAGGTCGCACTGGCCGATATTTTGGCCAGCGACACCAACCTGGGCTGCCGCCATCTGGTGGAGCGCCAACCCGAGCTGGTGCATGTGCACACCAGCGCCAACACCCGCTTTGTCACCGACCTCGACACCCTGGCCGACCTGGAAGCGCTGGCCCAGCGCACCGGCTGGAGGCTCGATTTGCCTGCCGAACACGGCCTGCCCGCATGAACACGCCGCTGATTGCGCCCAACAGCGCGCACTGGCCAGTGCCCATGGCGGTACACCGCCTGGAAGGCGCGCAGGCGGTGAACGACGTGCTGGCACGCATCTTCAGCGTCATGCGCGCCACCGACCTGGCCCAGCACCCTGAGCGCGCAGGCAGCTTTTACGCAAGCGCCGACGATTTGCTGCAGCGCGTGGACGTGCCCGAATTCCACACGCTGGTGAAGTTCATCGCCCAGTCGCTACAAGCCACGGCCAAACAGGCCAACGCCGGGGTCTGGCCCAGCGGACGCCACGGCTTGCAGCTCGAACTGGTGGGCCTGTGGTTTCAGATCCAGAACGGCGCGGCTTTTCACGACGTGCACACCCACGGCAACTGTTCGTGGTCTGGCGTGTACTACGTGCAGATCGACCCGGTGGCAGAACGCCAGCGTGAGCCGCAGTGGGGCGCGCTCAACGGCGCTACGCGCTTTTACAGCCCCATGTTCCCGCTCTTGGGCGGCGCTTACATGGACATGGGCAACGCCTACCTGCAAAACGCCACACTGGACGTGACGCCGCACGAGGGCGAATTGGTGCTGTTCCCCTCCTTTTTGCCGCACAAGGCGCTGCCCTACGTCGGCACCCAAGACCGCATCGTGGTGTCCTTCAATGCCCAGATTCGCGCGCCCCAGGGGGACCAGATTTACCGCTATGCCGGGACGTGAGACGGCGGGGCGTACTGCCGCGCGGCTAACGCGTCACCCGTGCGCAGCCATCACACCGCCACGCCTTTGACGTAGCTCTGGTAGACGCGTGTGCCGCCACCGGGCAGCACCAGCAGCACATCAAACGGGTCTTTGCGGCCTTGGTAGACGGCGCCGTCCATGCCGGGCGAGCCTACCGGCATTCCGGGCACGGCCAAGCCCACGGCCTGGGGCTTTTCGCGCAGCAGGCGCTGCACGTCTTTGGCCGGCACATGGCCTTCGAGCGCATAGCCGCCCACACTCGCCGTATGGCAGGAGCCCAGCGCTGCGGGAATGCCCAGGCGCTTGCGCGCCGCCTCGTTGCCGCTGCCATTCACGCGCACCACAAAGCCCGACTTTTCCATGTGCAAGACCCAGTCTTCACAACAGCCGCAAGCCGGGTCTTTCCAGACCTCGACCTGGGGTTTGGTGGGCGCAGCCTGCGCCGCAGCCACGGCGGCGGCCAGCGGCAACAGCGCGATGCGCTGCAAACTCGCGCGCCGGGTCAGTGTTTTAGTGTGCATGGGCATCCCCCGAGTGGGCGGCCTTGGCGGCAGCCACCTGCACCTGGCCTTTCATGCCCGCCTCAGAGTGGCCGGGCTGCAGGCAGGCAAAGTTCACCACGCCGGCCTGGCTGAACTTCCACACCAGCTCGCCCGACTGTCCCGGGGCTAGCGTCAGCATATTGGGCTCGGGGTGCGCCATGGCCGGTGACTTTTTCATCATCTCGGCGTGGGCCTTGAGGTCTTTTTCGCTGCCCAACACGATTTCATGCCTGAGCTGGCCGGTGTTTTTGACGACGATGCGCAGGGTCTCGCCCTGTTTGACCGACAGCTTGGACGGCACAAACTGCATGCTGTCGCGCATTTCCACCTGCACGGTGCGCGTCGCTTTGCTGGACTGGCCCGCCTCGCCGATCGACGAGGTGGGCTGCGCATGCTGGTGCGCGTTGGCGCTGCCGGTGGCAAAAGCGGGTGACGTGGCCAGCAGCATGGCGTTGGCCAAGGCCAGCAAGGTGTTTTGGAGTTTCATCGGGCTTTCCTCATCGGGGGAGGGTTTGAAATCCAGGTGGGTTTGGATGGCGGCCTTGCCGCTTCTAGGCCGCGCAGCCTGCGGGCGCAGTCAGGGAAATCAGTGCACCACCACCGGGTTTTGCGCCAGCCCGGCGTATTGCTCCAGCGTCTCTTCGACTTCTTCTTGGGTGGGCATGTTGACTTGCCAGGCCACAATGTGCTGCTGAAACAGCTCGGCCCAGGAGCCGTCGAGGTAAACCTCTTTGCCCGAACGCTTGTCCACGATCTCAAAGCCGTGGCGCGCTAGCATGGGCACGCCCTGGGGGTATTGCGCGGTTTTGATTTCGCTCAGGGCGGTGTTGCCTGGTCCGTTGGCCGAAGCCGGGCTCATGTCCTGCGCTTGTGCGTTGGCCAGCATGTGGGTCACGGTGAAGGTTTCGGAGTCGTAGAGCGTGTGCATGCAGTGCTTTTTGGTGCGGATTGGTTTCTAGGTTAACAGGATTTGTGGGTTTTACCGGTTTTTGCAAGTCTGCGGCTCAAGGTTTTTCGGTTCGGCTCCACAGCATGTCTACCTCGTCGCCATTGATTTGCGTCAGGCGAATGCGCGCGGGCAGGTAACCCAGCGCGGGCGCCAGCCACAGCTCGACCCGGGTGTCAAAGTCGCTCGAATGCTCGCGCAGCAGCTTTATGGCGGGCAATTCACGACCGTCGATCTTGAGCCGCTCGGGCGCGCCCACCAGAAATGTCCAGTTTTCCGAAGTGCGCGGGCCCACCGCCTGAAAGGGCAGCTGCAAGCCGGGGCTAAAGCGCCCGGCGTTGGCGCCCCACATGGCAGCGAGCTGCGCAAAAATACTGAGCTGGTCTTGCGCCAGAGGCATCAGCGGCGCGTCCGGCGTGTTGGCGCTAAACGTAACCAAGCCCTTGGCGCGCTGAAAGTGCGCTGCCACCTCGCTGCGCACCTTGTCGCCAAAACGCAGCGGCTCCAGGCCCTGTGGCGTCAAGGCCCCTTTGCTGGTTTGCACCCTTGAGCCGAGCAAAAAGTGGCTGATTTCCAGCCGCGCGTCATAGGTTTTGCCGTCTTGCAGCCACAGCAGCTCCCCCGAGACGTAGTAGCGAAAGCCCTTGACCAGGCCGGACACGTCGTACTTGAGCCGGGTGGAGCCGGGGAAGCGGTAGTCGTACACCGGCAAAGCCGGGGCGTCGGCGCTGTCTGCGCCTGCCGCCGCAGGTGAAGTTGCTGGCGTACCGACAAGCGCTGTTGGCAAGGCGCCTGGCGCCACGGGCTGCGTGGCCGCCTGAGCTTGGGCCGGGGCCGGGGCCGGGATCGGTGCTTGGGTCGCCGCGGCCGATGCCGCAGGCACTGCAGCGGGCGCCGAAGCTGCCTCTGCAGGGCCCAAAGTCGCGTGTGCCCTGGCGGCATCCGCCACGGCCGCGCTGTCCTCTGGGGCCGTTGCAGGCGGGGAATTGGAGCCCGCTGCCGCCGCAATCGGTGCGGGCTCTGAAGCCGGGGGCTCGGGCGCCACCAAAAACGCCGCGCCTGCGGGCTTGCGCGCGGGTTTGGGGGCCGGTGGCGGCGCGGTGGCGGCTGGCGCGGGAGCGACCGGCGCCTTGTCCGCGCCATTGTCAAACTGCACGGTTCGGGTGATAAACGCGCGGTTGACGGGCGAAGTGTTTGCGCCATTGCCTAGTCCCGGCAAAACCTGCGCCAGCCCTTGTAGCGCCAGCGCATGCAGCCACAGCACCACCAGGGCTGCCAAGGTCAGCGCCAGCACCCCTGCGGGCCAGCGTGCAGCGCGCGCCACAGACTGCTGCACGGGCCTGCCAGGCTTCAGGTCGCCGGGCATCTCAGGGGGCCGCGTCCCCGGCGGCGAACACGGGCATGTCCCAGTGGAGCAACTCGGCCAGGCGGCACATCACCCAGCGCGCCTCGGGCATTTCAAGCACCGCGTCTTCGCCGGTAATGGCTTGCAGGCACTGCGCCAGCACCGCCGAGGTGTGCAAATCACGCGCCAACTGCATCTGGCTGGCCGTGGGCGCCAGGGTTTGCGCCAGGTCCTCGCACAGCTCATAGCGGGCGGCCACCACCTCGCGCGCGGTGTGCGGCCGGGTTTGGCCCGGCGTTACGAACAGCGCCACAAAAGACGGCGGAATCTCAATTTGCGAAGCGTCAGACATGGGCATTGGAAGTTGGGCAATAAGCCAGGGCCTTAAACCGCTGGGACCGCTGCGGTCGCTGCAGCCGCACGCAACTTGTCTTTTTTGCTTGGGCGCTTGCCCTTGACGCCGCCGTTGCCGCTCATGTCTACCAGGCCTTGCGCCGAGTTGGTGGCTAACTCGGTCGGCTCAAAGCCTTCCACGGCTTCAAGCACCAGGTCCAGGCCCTGGCGTTTTTCAATCAGGCGCCAGTGCGCCTCGGTGTCGGCGCTGACAAAGCTCACCGCCAAACCGGCCTGCCCCGCGCGGCCGGTGCGGCCGATGCGGTGGGTGTAATCGTCGGCCGAACGTGGCAAGTCGTAGTTCACCACCACCGGCAAGTCCACCACGTCAATACCGCGCGCGGCCAGGTCGGTAGCCACTACGACCTTGATGCGCGAGGCCTTGAAGTCGTCCAGCACCTGGCTGCGCTTGCCCTGGCTGAGCTGGCCGTGCAGGGGCTCGGCGTCCAGGCCGGCTTTGCGCAGCTTGTCGGCCACCACTTCGGCAGAATATTTGGTGGCCACAAACACCAGGGTGCGGCTCCAGCCGTATTGCTGGATCAGGTGGCGCAGCAGTTGGGTACGTGCGCGGGTGTCCACGGCAATCGCGCTTTGGGCAATGTCAGGCAGGGTGTCGGGGGCGTCGGCCACTTCCACACGTACCGGGTCGCGCAGCAGGCCTTGGGCCAGCGCGCTGACCTGCGGGCCAAAGGTGGCCGAGAAAAACAGGCTTTGGCGCTGCGCATTCAACATGCCCACAATGCGCGTTAACTCTTCGTTAAAGCCTTGGTCGAGCAGGCGGTCCGCCTCGTCAAGCACCAGGGTGCGCACATCATTCAGGTGCACCGCGTTGTGGTCTACCAAGTCCAGCAGGCGCCCGGGCGTGGCCACCACGATGTCGGTGCCGCCACGCAGGCCCAGCATTTGCGGGTTGATGGACACGCCGCCAAAGACAACGCTGATCTTGGGCGCAGGCACCAGGCCGCTGGCCAAGCCTTTGAGCACATCGCCCACCTGCACCGCGAGTTCGCGGGTAGGTACCAGCACCAAGGCCTGCACGCGCCGGGGGCCGCTGCGGGCAGCGCCCGCAGGCACCACCAACTGCAGCAGCGGCAGCGCAAAGGCTGCCGTCTTGCCTGAACCGGTCTGGGCCCGCACCAGCAGGTCGCGGCCTTGCAGAACAGCGGCAATCGCGCCCTCCTGCACCGGCGTGGGCGCCACAAAACCGGCCGCATGCGCTGCGGCGCACAAAGCGCTGGAAAGACCGAGGGGAGAAAAAGGCATCGTGGGACTAAAAATTATTAACCGGCAACAAGCGACGGGAGGCTCCCGCGTTGGGCCCCTGATTTTGCGCCCAAGAAAAAACCACCGCCGGGCCCCGTAATAAACCGGGCCCGGCGGTGGTCAGTGCGGCGTGGGCCGCAGGGGATTTAACCCTTTTTGGCGTAGGCGCTGCACCAGGCTGAGCTGGAGACTTGCTTGCCGGCAAACAGCGGGCAGTTACCAGCGGCGTCGCCAGCCTTGCCTTGGAACAAGGCGCAGCTGCCGCAGTTTTGGCCTGCAGCAAATTTGGGAAACTTGGTTTTGTCGACCTTGGAGGCGTCAGCCTTGTAGCCCAGGCTGGCCGCAGTAGCGTCCGACTCGGCCACCATGGGAGCGGCGGCAAAAACGGCACCGGTGGCCAAGGCGCTCGCGCCCAGACCGAGTTTCACGACGAATTCACGACGATTTGACATGTTGTATTCCATTCAAGTAATAGGCGGCCCAATAGCCGCGCTGGGGTGGATTGTCGCGGAGCGGCCCTTACATCTTCTTGACGCCGGGCAAAGACCCACGCAGACACTCAGCTTAACGCCCCGGTGGCAGCGCTGGCCGACACCAGGGCGCAAAAAGCGTGGATCAAGTGCCCGCGCGCCGGCCCAAGATCTCAAATGCGGGCAGGGTTTTGCCCTCCAGCACTTCCAAAAACGCACCGCCGCCGGTGGAGATATAGCCAATCTGCGCCTCAATGCCGTACTTGGCAATGGCCGCGAGCGTGTCGCCGCCCCCGGCAATACTGAACGCGCTGGACGCGGCAATCGCCTGGGCCACCACCTTGGTGCCGTTCTCAAACGCGGCAAACTCAAACACGCCCAGCGGGCCGTTCCAAACAATGGTGCCTGCGCGCATGAGCTGCGCGGCCAACGCCTGGGCGGTTTGCGGGCCGATGTCCAAAATCAGGTCGTCGTCGGCCACGTCGGTGGCGGCTTTGACGGTGGCCACCGCATCTGCGGCAAAGGTTTTGGCGGTAACCACATCGGTCGGAATCGGCACGGCGGCGCCGCGCGCCTGCATGGCCTCAATCACCGCCTTGGCCTGGTCCAGCAAATCGGGCTCAGCCAGGCTTTTGCCGATGTTCAGGCCTGCCGCCAGCATAAATGTGTTGGCAATGCCGCCGCCCACAATGAGCTGGTCCACATTGGCGGCCAGGCTTTTGAGGATGGTGAGCTTGGTGGACACCTTGGATCCGGCCACGATGGCCACCAGCGGGCGCTTGGGCGCGAGCAGGGCTTTGGCAATCGCGTCCATTTCGGCCGCCAAGAGCGGGCCGGCGCAGGCCACGGGTGCGTATTCGGCGATGCCATAGGTGCTGGCCTCGGCGCGGTGGGCGGTGCCAAAGGCGTCGTGCACAAAGACGTCGCACAGCGCGGCCATCTTGCGCGCCAGCGCCGGGTCGTTCTTTTTCTCGCCGGGGTTGACGCGGCAGTTCTCCAGCATCACCACCTGGCCTGGGGCCACCGTCACGCCGTCCACCCAGTCAGCCACCAGCGGCACCGCGCGCCCGAGCAGCTCGCCCAGGCGCTGCGCCACCGGCGCCAGTGAATCGGCCGGCTTGAAGGCGCCTTCGGTGGGGCGGCCCAGGTGCGACGTCACCATCACGGCCGCACCGGCGTCCAGCGCCATCTGGATGCAGGGCACGCTGGCGCGGATGCGGGTGTCTTCGGTAATGCCGCCCTGCGCGTCTTGCGGCACGTTGAGGTCGGCACGGATAAACACGCGCTTGGCGGCAACTTTGCCTTGGGCGCACAGGTCAGAAAAGCGAATGACGTTCATGGTGATGAAAATGAATGAGGGGATGAAAAGAAGAGGCGGCTGGCCGCGCATTTTAGGCAGCGCCCGCCAGACGGCTTGGCTGCCCGGCGCTTACCAGCCCAGACCGATGTGCAGCGGCAGATACACCGCCATGCCGCACACGATGGTGCCCAGCACCGCGTTGCCAACGCCCTTGCGCCAGAAAAAATAGGCCGCCCCGGCCACGGCGCCATACAGACGGGCGTCCAGCATGGTGTGAATGAACACGCCCTGCGTCATCACCAGCTCGGGGATCACCACTGCCGCCAGGGCGGCCATGGGCGCGTATTGCAGGCCGAGCTGGGCCCAGCGCGGCAGCGTCCATTCGGCATCAGAAATAAAGAAGAAGGAACGCGACACCACCGTAATCACCGCCATCAGCACGATGGTGAGCAAGGTGCCGCCCTGGCTGCCCGAGAGCAGCGCGTCCCACCAGGCCCAGATGGACGCGGCCGTCACGGCGCCTCCTTGGGCGCAAAGGCCGGGCGCGATTCCAGCGCCATGCACAGGAAAACCGCCACGCCAATGGCCGCCAGACTATTGAGCTTGAGCGGCAGCGCGTAAGCCGCCACCGCCACGGCGCCTGCCACCGCGCCGGCCACCCAACGCAGGCGGCTACTGGCCAGCGAACATAAAATACCGGTCAGCGCCAGCACCCCGGCAAAGCCCAGGCCCCAGGCGCCGGGAATGAAGTTGGCCAGCGCCACACCCAACAGACTCGCGCTCACCCAGCTCAGCCAGTTGATGCAGGCGTTGCCCGACAGGTAGGCCATTTGCACCGCGCGCCCGTCCGCATCCTGGGCGGGCAGCGGGTGGCGGCGCACAAACAGCACATAGGTCAGGTCGGCGGTGAAGTAGCCTGTGACCAGGCGCTGCCAGCGCGGCAGGTGCATCAGGTAGCCGCGCATATGGGCGCTAAACACCACAAAGCGCAGGTTCACGCAAAAGGCGGTGACCAGAATCACCCACATGGGCGCCCCGGCAATAAACAACGGAATGGCAGCAAGCTGCGAGCTGCCGGCAAACACCAGCAAAGCCATGGCCAGCGAATCCAGCGTACCCATGCCGGACTTGACCATGGCCACGCCCGTCATCAGTCCCCAGGCGGCAATGCCGGGCGCTGCGCCCATCATTTCGACAAAGCCTTGGCGAAATTCCGGGTGGAGGCGGTTTTCGCGCAGAAAAAACATAGTTCGCGCTATGCGTCAGCGCCAGGGAGCGCCTTGGGCAGTTCAAAAGCCATGCCCGGCAGCAGCGCAAAGCCGCGCAAAAAATCAGCCGCTGACAAGCGCTTGGCGCCAGGGCGCTGCAAGGTGTTCAGGCACAGCGCACCGTCGCCGGTTTGCACCACGATGCCTTGCGTATCAGCGCGCAGCACGGTGCCGGGCGCCCCAAGCGCAAGCGCGTCGTCTGCCAGCGCTTGGGCGCTCCAGACCTTGAGGGTTTCACCCGCCACGCGCGCCGTGGCGCCCGGAAACGGGTCAAAAGCGCGCGCCCGGCGCGCGATTTGCGCCGCGCCTTGGCGCCAGTCGATGGAGGCCTCGCTTTTGTCAATCTTGTGGGCGTAGGTCACGCCTTGATCGGGCTGGGGCGTGACCACCCAGGCGGCGGGGTCGGCCAGCGCCTGCACCACCAGGCGCGCGCCCAGCGTGGCCAGGCGGTCGTGCAAGTTGGCGGTGGTGTCAGTGGGGCCAATGGCCACGCTTTCTTGCAGCAGCATGGCGCCGGTGTCCAGGCCCGCGTCCATTTGCATGATGGTCACACCCGTGTGGCTGTCGCCCGCCTCAATGGCGCGGTGGATGGGTGCCGCACCGCGCCAGCGCGGCAGCAGCGAACCGTGGATATTGAGGCATCCCCATTGCCCGGGCCCGGCCATGGCGTCCAGCACCCACTGCGGCAGGATCAGGCCATAGGCCACCACTACCATGGCGTCAGCACCCGCCTGGGCAATCGCCTGCTGCGCGGCCTGGGCCTCTGTGGCGTATTTGCCGTCCAGGCGCAGGCCGTGGGGCTGGGCCAGGGGCAGGCCGTGGTCCAGCGCAAACTGTTTGACCGCCGAGGCCTGCAGCTTCATGCCGCGCCCAGCAGGCCGGTCGGGCTGCGTGAGCACCAACGCAATGGTGTGGCCAGCGGCGTAAAGCGCCTCCAGCGCGCTACGGGCAAACTCCGGCGTGCCCGCAAAGACCAGCCTCAACGCGTGTCCTCGCGCTGGGCTTTGAGCATTTTGGTTTTGATGCGGTTGCGCTTGAGCGGCGACAGGTATTCCACAAACACCTTGCCCATCAAATGGTCCATCTCGTGCTGGATGCACACGGCCAGCAGCTCTTGCGCCTCAATCACGCGGCCCTGGCCTTTGTCGTCCAAAGCGTGCACGTGCACCGCGTCGTGCCGGGTCACGCCGTCATAAATACCGGGCACCGACAAGCAACCCTCTTCGTTGAGATGGGTCTCCGGGCTGGTCCAGACCAGCTTGGGGTTGACCAGCACCAGGGGATCGTTGCGCTCTTGGGATACGTCGATCACGATGACGCGCTCATGCACATCCACTTGGCTGGCCGCCAGGCCAATGCCGCTGGCGTCGTACATGGTGTCGAGCATGTCGCGCACGAGCTGGGCAATGCGGGCGTCCACGTTGGCCACCGGCTTGGCCACGGTGTGCAGACGGCGATCTGGGTAGGTAAGGATGGGAAGTAAAGCCATGGTGCCAAAGAAGATAAGCGCGCATTTTCGCCGTTTTGCAGCCACTTGCGGGCCAGAAGTAACAAATCCGTGCCCCAGCGCGGCGGATTCGCGGTAATAATTAGCAAAATCACAATCTGTTGTATTCAGGGAAACGCCTCATGCCAATATGGATTTCGCCCCGTGGCGCTTTGAATCTGACCGCTGCCCTGCTGCTGGCACTCGCTGGCGCAGCCCAAGCGCAAACCGACACAGCCGCCGCTGACGCACCGCCCACCGAACGCTTGTCACCGCAAGAGCGCAGCGCGCCGCTGGCCCAGCCACTGACCAGCGCCATCAAACGCAGCCTGATTGAGCCTTTCTTGGTCGAACCCATGGTGATTGATGAGGCCGCCGTGCTGGGGGCGCCTCGCATCGTGGCGGCGCAAGAAGGCCGCGTGCTACTGTCCCAAGGCGACCGCGCCTATGCGCGCAGCACGCTGGGCGCGCCGCTGGAGTTCACCAACGAGGGCGAGCAGCGCTTTAGCGTGTTTCGCAACGCCAAGCCCCTGAAAGACCCGGCCACGGGTGCGGTGCTGGGCTTTGAGGCGCAGTTCATCGGCAGCGCCGTGCTCTTGGGCAGCGAAAGCAGCGAGACCGTGCAAGAGCAGGGCAAAGACGTGCAGCGCGTGGTGCCAGCGGCCATTTTGATCACCAGCGCCAAAGAAGAAATCCGCGCTGGCGACCGGCTGCTGGTGCGCGCGCCAGAGCGCACGAATCCGCTGGTGCCGCACCCGGCGGCGGCGGGCACGGTGGCGCAGATCATTTCGGTCTACGGCAGCGCGGCGATCAATGCCGGCTCCAACCAGGTGGTGGTTGTCAACCGGGGCAGCGCCGACGGCTTGGAGCCGGGCCATGTGATGGCCATCCAGAAGCGGCGCGCCCAGGCCGTAGAAAAAACCGACCCGACCCGCACCGCGCTGCTCTTGCCCGAAGAGCGCAACGGACTGGCCATGGTGTTCCTAAGTTTTGAGAAAGTGGCCTATGCGCTGGTGGTGCAAGTGGGTGACTCGGTGCGCGTGGGCGACCGGCTGACGGCGCCTTGATTTAAACGCCTGCATCGCCGCCCCGCCATGACCGCACCCTTGGAACGGGACGAACTGGCGCACTGGCTGCGCCTGCAGCTCACTTCAGGCATTGGCAACACCTCGGCGCGTAAATTGCTGACCGCCTTTGGCCTGCCCGAGCAGGTTTTTGGCCAAAGCCTGGGCGCGCTGCGCCAGGTGGTGAACGAGGCGCAAGCCCAGGCGCTGCTGCAGGCGCCCGACGGATTTGCCGACGCGCTGCAAACCACCTGGGACTGGCTGCAGGCGGCCCCGCTGCAACGCCGCGTGCTGACGCTGGCCGACCCGGCCTATCCGGCCGCGCTCCTGAACACCGAAGACCCGCCACTCATCTTGTACGCCATGGGCCATAGTGCGGCCTGGGTACCCGGCGTCTTGGACGCTCTGCGCTGCGTGGCCATCGTGGGCAGCCGCAACCCCACACCCCAAGGTGCGCAAAACGCCCATGAATTTGGCCATGCACTGGCGCAACATGGCTTGACCGTGGTCTCAGGCATGGCGCTGGGCGTCGATGGCGCCGCGCACCAAGGCGCGCTGGACGGCGCGGACGCCGGGCACATCGCGACGATTGCCGTTGTCGGCACCGGGCTGGACCGCGTTTACCCCAAACAGCACCGCACGCTGGCGCAGCAAATCGCCACGCACGGACTGCTGCTGAGCGAATACCCGTTGGGCACACCACCGCTGGCGGCCAACTTTCCGCAGCGCAACCGCATCATTTCTGGCCTGTCGCTGGGCACGCTGGTGGTGGAGGCGGCGCTGCAATCGGGCTCACTGATTACTGCGCGGCTGGCGCTCGAACAGGGCAAGGACGTGTTTGCGATTCCCGGCTCCATCCACAGCACGCAGTCGCGCGGCTGCCATTTGCTGATCAAGCAAGGGGCTAAATTGGTAGAGAGTGCCCAAGACGTGCTCGAAGAACTCGGCGCCGCAGCGCCCAGGCCCAGCGCCCAAAGTGCGGCGCCCGAACCCGACCTGTTTGACGAAGGCGCCCAGCTGTCCCCGGAACAACGCGCCTTGGTGCAGGCGCTGGGTTTTGACCCCTGCAGTCTGGACGCCTTGCAGGCCCGTACCGGCCTGAATACGGCGCATCTGCAGGCCGAGCTGATGGGCTTGGAATTACAAGGCTGGGTGCTGCGATTGCCCGGCGGGCTGTTTCAACGCCAAGCCAGGGCATAAAGCCTACAGGCGCAAGCGAAACTCGGTAATAATTGCAAAAATGTGAATTAACAAATTCAACCCACTCATCGCAAAAAACTGAAGCATCCTATGGCCATGCCCGAAACCTCCGACATTCTCACCACCCAGCAAGCGGCCCGCATGCTGGGCTTGTCTACCACCACGGTGCAAAAGATGGTAGCCAATGGGGAGCTCGACGCCTGGGTCACCTCCGGCGGACACCGGCGCATTTACCGCAATGCGGTGGAAAAGATGATGCCCACGCGCCCGGACGGCCACTATTCCAACGCCCCGCGTGCCCTGCGCGTCTTGTTAGCAGAAGACGACGCCTTGCAAGTGGCCTACTTCGAGTCACTGGTCAAACGCTGCGGCCACGCGGTATCTTTGGTGGTGGCGAGTGACGGCTCCCAGGCGCTCATCCAGATTGAGCGCCAGCGCCCCGACGTGGTGGTGACCGACTTGATGATGCGCCCCTTTGACGGCTACCAACTGGTCAAGGCATTGGCAACCGAGGCGGAATACAGCTCGATCGACGTACTGGTCGTCACCGCCAAAAGCCCCGAAGAAGCGCGCAAAGACGGCGTGCTGCCGCCCTGGGTGACGGTGTACCAAAAACCGGTGCAAGTGGAACGCTTGGTGGGCTACTTGGAGGCCCTGAGCGGGCGCATCGCCCGCGGAGCTTAAGTTTTCGGGCGCATCGCCTGCGGAGCTTAAGTTTTCGGGCGCATCGCCCACGGAGCCTGAGTTTTCGGGCGCATCGCCCACGGGGCTTGAATGGCTCGGGCGCATTGCCCGAAGCACTTGAATTTCTAGACCGTTGCCCCAGAGTTCGGATCGCTCGGGTCGTTGTCTTTCTTGACCGGGGCCTTGATCAGGTCTTCGCGTTGGATGCCCAGCCACATGGCAATGGCGGCCGCCACAAACACCGACGAATAGATACCAAACAAGATGCCAATCGTGAGCGCCAGGGCAAAGTAATGCAGCGTGGCGCCGCCAAACAGCAGCATGGACAGCACCATGATCTGCGTGCAGCCGTGGGTGATGATGGTGCGGCTGATGGTGGAGGTGATCGCGTTGTCGATGATTTCCTGCGTGTCCATGCGCCGGTAACGGCGAAAGTTTTCGCGGATCCGGTCAAAAATCACCACCGATTCATTGACCGAATAACCAAGCACCGCCAGCACGGCGGCCAGCACGGGCAATGAAAATTCCCACTGGAAAAACGCAAAAAATCCCAGAATGATGACCACGTCGTGCAAATTCGCGATGATGGCGGCCACCGCAAATTTCCATTCAAAGCGGATCGCCAAGTACAGCATGATGCCCACCACCACAAAGGCCAGCGCCTTGAGGCCGTCGGTAGCCAGTTCGTCACCCACCTGCGGGCCGACAAACTCGGTGCGGCGCAGGGTGGCGCTCGGGTCCAAGGCCTTGAGGGAGGCGAGCACTTTTTCGCTCTGCGCGCCCGAAGTGCTGCCCTTTTGCACCGGCATGCGGATCAGCACGTCTTGCGCGGTGCCAAAGTTTTGCACTTGCACGTCTTTGAGGCCCAGGGCGTCTACGCTGCTGCGGATGGCTTGCAGATCAGCGCTTTGGCTGTAGCCCACTTCCATCAGCGTGCCGCCGGTAAATTCGACCGACAAATGCAGGCCGCGCGAGAACAGGAAAAACACGGCCGCCAAAAACGTGATGAAAGAGATCAGGTTGAACGCCAGCGCGTTCTTCATGAACGGAATGTCGCGGCGGATTTTGAAAAATTCCATGCTTATTTCTCCACAGCGTTGGGGTTGGCGACAGCCGAGCCGGCCGCAGCGCCGTCAGGGCGCCAGACGGTGCCAATCGACACGCTTTTGAGTTTCTTTTGGCGGCCGTACCAAAGGTTGACCACGCCGCGTGAGAAAAACACACCCGAGAACATGCTGGTCAAAATCCCCAGGCAATGCACCACGGCAAAGCCGCGCACCGGGCCGGAGCCAAAGGCCAGCAGCGCCAGGCCGGCAATCAGGGTGGTGACATTGGAGTCGATGATGGTGGCCCAGGCGCGGTCATAACCGGCATGGATGGCGGCCTGCGGCGAGGCGCCGCCGCGCAGCTCTTCGCGCACGCGCTCGTTGATCAGCACGTTGGCGTCAATCGCCATGCCCAAGACCAGCGCCATGGCGGCCATGCCGGGCAAGGTCAACGTGGCTTGCAACATGGACAAGACCGCCACCAGCAGCAGCAGATTAAAGGCCAAGGCCACGCTTGAAATCATGCCAAACAGCAGGTAATACATGCACATGAAGACGGCAACCGCCGCAAAGCCCCAGGTCACGCTGTTAAAGCCCTTGGCGATGTTCTCGGCGCCCAGGGATGGGCCTATGGTGCGCTCTTCAATGATTTCCATGGGCGCGGCCAAGGAGCCGGCGCGCAACAGCAGCGCGGTGTCAGCCGCTTCCATGGTGGTCATGCGGCCCGAGATTTGCACCCGGCCGCCACCGATTTCCGAGCGGATCACAGGGGCAGTTACGACCTCGCCCTTGCCTTTTTCAAAGATCAAAATCGCCATGCGCTTGCCCACGCTCTCGCGGGTGATGTCGCGGAAGATGCGCGCGCCCTTGGCGTCAAGCGTCAGGTGCACGGCGGCTTCCTGGGTTTGGCTGTCAAAGCCGGGTTGGGCGTCGGTCAGGTTTTCGCCTGTCAAGATCACTTGTTTTTTAACCACCACCGGTTGACCGTTGCGCTCCAAAAAGCGCTCCGAACCAAAGGGCACGGGGCCGCTGCCCGCTTCGGCGGCGCGGGCGTCAGCGCCGTCGTCCACCATGCGGATTTCCAGCGTGGCGGTGCGGCCCAAAATGTCTTTGGCCTTGGCCGTGTCTTGCACGCCGGGCAATTGCACCACGATGCGGTCCAGGCCTTGCTGCTGAATCACCGGTTCGGCCACGCCGAGTTCGTTGATGCGGTTATGCAAGGTGGTGATGTTTTGCTTGAGCGCCTGCTCTTGCACGCGGCGCGCGGCCACCGGCATCAAGGTGGCAACCAGCTTGAATTCACCCGCCTCAGGCGTGAGCACGGTGGCCAGATCGGGGAACTGGTCTTGCATCACGCGCTTGCCGGATTCGGCCATGTCGGCGTCTCGAAAGCGAACTTCAACGGTCTGGCCATTGCGGCTGATGCCGCCGTGGCGCACGTTTTTCTCGCGGAACACGCTGCGCAGGTCACCAGCCAGCGACTCGGCCTTTTTGCTCAGCGCCGCTTGCATATCGACTTGCAGCATAAAGTGCACGCCGCCGCGCAAGTCCAGGCCCAGGTACATGGGCGAGGCGTGCAAGGCCGTCAGCCAGGCCGGCGAACGCGACAACAGGTTGAGGGCCACCACAAAGCCGGGCTCATTGGCGTCCGGGTTCAGGGCTTTTTGGATCGCGTCTTTGGCCTTGAGCTGCGCGTCGGTGTTGGCAAAGCGGGCCTTGATCGAGTTGCCGTCCAGGCTAACTGCGTCCGCCTGCAGTCCGGCGGCCTTGATGGCTTCTTCCACCCGGGTCACCGTGCCCAGGTCCAGTGTCATGGAGGTTTTGGCCACCGACACCTGCACCGCCGGGGCCTCGCCAAACACATTGGGCAAGGCGTACAGGCTGCCCACAACAATGGCAATCGCCAGGATTACGTACTTCCACAGGGCATAACGGTTCATGGGCGGGCGGCTCGGACGGTCAGGAAAATGCGCACAAGGCGCAGGAGGATGAAAAGCGCAGGGCGCTTATTTGATGGAGCCCTTGGGCAAGACTTGCACCACGGCGCTGCGCTGCACCTGGACTTCAACACCGTTGCTCACTTCCAGGCCAATGTGGCTCTCGCCCATCTTGCTGACTTTGCCCAGCATTCCGCCCACGGTGACGACTTCGTCGCCCTTTGCCAGCGCGTCGATCATGGACTTGTGCTCTTTTTGCTTTTTCATCTGCGGGCGGATCATCACGAAATACAGCACCACAAACATCAGCACCAGCGGCAGCATGCTCATCAGCGTGGACTGCAGGTCGCCCCCGGCGGCGGCAGCTGGGGCGGATTGGGCAAAGGCAGAAGAAATAAACACGTAAGAACTCCCGGAAATATATTAAAAATGTGCCACCGAAGGTGACACGCCCACCCTAGAGGAGCGGACATCGGTCAGCCGGGCATTGTAAGGCGCCCCATTTGGCCCCACGCCCCTTATTGCCACCCTCTCAGCCAGCGGGTGTGACGCCGCTCAGGCTGCCGCGGTGCGTTGCTGGCGGTGCAGCCAAAAAAGCAAACCGCCCGTCAGCACCACCGGCACAACGGATCCGGCGTTGAGCAGGTTCCAGCCCTGGGTTGTCACCAGCGCGCCCGAGGCAAAGGATGTGAACGCCATGACCGCAAACACCGCAAAGTTGATGACGGCCTGCGCCCGGTCTTTTTCTTCAGGCGCGTAAGCCGCCAGCGACAGGCTGGTGCTGCCGGTGAACAAAAAGTTCCAGCCCACGCCCA
>CANGHQ010000003.1 GCA_947453585.1 Burkholderiales bacterium
CACATTTTTGAAACTCACTTTGTCGCCAGGATGCAGTCCGTGGGCTGGATGGCGCACCGTGATGGTGGTGCTGCCGTTCGCGTTCGTCGCGGTATCCGTTGCAATCGGATTTTGTAGAAAAAAGCTTTTCTGAGAATACGTGGCTACGTCCGCAATGATTTCTTGGGACCCGGTTTTCAGTTCAGCCATGAATATGGACTGGATACTTTCTGTGCTGCTTCCCGCAACGGCAGCGCTGGTGGATTGCTGGCTGTTGACGTCGTATTTGGCATTCAGGTTGTCGAGTTGTGTCTTGGTACTGGTCAGGGTCGGGCTCACGGCCGCACCGCCGCCACACGCCGCTAGTGTCACAACGCAAAGCGCTGCCGCGACGGCGTACCGTGTTGGCCTAAGCCACCGCCTTGGCCGCCGCCTGCACCGCCATTCGCGCCTCAATCATGTCGCGATTTTTGATGGCGTAGGCGTCACCCCGTTTGGCGGCCTTGTTGTAATACATCAGTGCGCGGGCGTCGTCTTGTTCCACGCCCTGGCCGTGGTCAAACATAAATCCCAGGTTGGACAGTGCACTGGCGTTGCCCTGTTCGGCCGCCATCTTGTACCAGCGCATCGCCTCAGGGTAATTGCGCGCCACGCCCTTGCCGTTGCCGTACATAAAGCCGATTTTGCACTGCGCATTGGCGTCGCCCTGGGCGGCGGCCAGGCGGTACCAGCGCATGGCCTCGGCGTTGTTCTCTTCGACGCCGTCGCCGTGCTCGTACATCACGCCCAAGTTGAGCTGCGCACGTGCGTTGCCTTGAGCCGCCGGCCCCCGGTACCAGCGCATGGCCTCGGCGTAGTCGCGCTTGACGCCCAGACCGTTTGCGTAAATCCGCCCCAGGTTGCACTGCGACGCCGCGTGGCCCAGCGCAGCGGCCAGCTTGTACCAGCGCACCGCCTCTTGGTAGTCTTGCTCCACGCCGTGGTGGCTCTCAAACATGCCGCCCAGGCGGTACTTCGCTTCGGCGTGTTGCTGTGCAGCCGCGAGTTTGTAGCAGCCCATCGCCTCGGCGAAGTCTTGCTTGGTACCCTGGCCGTTTTCATAGAGCGAGCCCATCGCGCACTGCGACGGCGCGTGTCCCTGGGCTGCGGCGAGTTGGTAGAAATGCAGGGCCTGTGCAAAGTCTTCCGCCTCGCCCAGCCCTTTTTCAAACAGCACGCCCAGGCTGAACTGCGCCGGTGCGCTGCCTTGGTCGGCCGCCTGCTTGTAGCAGCGCATGGCCTCGGGGTAGCTTTGCGGCACACCCTGGCCTTTTTCATGCATCTGCCCGAGATTGAACTGCGCTTCGGCCTGGCCCTGCGCGGCAGCGGCGCGGCCTTTGGCTACCTCGGCTTCAATGGCTGCAGCAATGTCTTTTTGCTGCTGCAGCAGTTCTTCCAATCGGCTCATCACGGGCTCCTTCTGGGTTGGCACGGGCGCGGGTTCTGCGGTGGCGCGCTCGCAACGCGCTTCTTGCAGCGGTAAAAAATGGCCGTTTTATCATGGCTCAAAGGCAATTATCATTAATTTCAAAAATTAAATGCGAAAAACCCCGCTGCGTTTCCACAGCGGGGTTTTTTGAAACTAGCCAATTCTCAAGCTGGCACTGAGCCAGCGCGGGAATTAGAAGTTGTAACGCACGCCAGTGGCGAACTTGGTGGTGGTGAGCTTGACATCAGAAGCGATGGCAGTCGTGTCAGTGGTGCGGTAGCCAGCGTACAAAGCGGTGGCTGCGTTCCATGCGTACACGGCTTGCACGCCAGCAGAGTTGATCTTTCCATCCGACAAACCAGACGAAGTCTGTGTGTCTGTAGCGTAGCCCAGACCCACGGTCACGGCCTTGGCCACGGGAACCGACACGCTGGCCGAGTAGCCAGCGGACTTGCCAGCAGCAGCAGCGTCAGCCGCTTCAGCGCCCAAGAACACAGTAGCCATGCCCAGGTTGTAAGAACCGGTCATGATCCACGCGTTCACGGTGGAGCCAGTAACAGGCTTCAAGGACTCCGTTGCGAACTGCACGCCAACAGGGCCGGCTGCGTAGTTCAGGCCGAAGCCGGTGTAGTTGCTGGAGCTGGCGCCTGCAGTAGCGTCGCCGCCGTTAGCGTACAAAGCGCTAGCGTTGAAGCCACCAACCGTTGGTGTTGTGTACTGGATGGAGTTCTTGGTGTTGCCGTTGCCGCTGGCTGCGTTGAACACGGTGGCGTTACCGGCATCGCAATGGATGCTCGTGCAGAAGGCGGCGAACGTGGGCGCGAAGCCGTTGTTTTCCAGACCGTCGTTGAAGGCGGAATCGTAAGGAGTCCATTGCAGACCGGCGGTCACGGTGCCGAAGCTACCGGTCAGGCCCAAGGTTGCAACGCGGCCGAAATTGGTGAAAGAACCGTCGGTAGCACCCAAGCCGCCTTCGAGTTGGAACAAGCCCTTGACGCCACCAGCGATGTCAGAAGAACCCTTCACGCCAATGCGGCTGCCTTCGTAGTTGCCGGAGCCGATTTGTGCGCTTTGGTTCACAGCGTTTGTGGTGTTGACAACAGACACGCCAGCGTCCAATTTGCCGTACAAAGTCACTTCAGCAGAAGCGGCGCCCATAGCTGCAACTGCGGCCAACGCGATAAGAGTTTTTTTCATTTGTAAATTTCCAATAGTTAACGGAATGTGCCTCGCTCCATATCGTTAAAACATTTCGCAAAACACAGTGTTCTCAAAGAACAGATGCGATTGAAGCACCTCGAATGGCAAAAACCAGGAAATTTACAATGTAAATTAGCGTAAACCCTAATAACGTTGTTTTTTGACACTTTCGTGACTTCGACGCAAAAGCGTACATTCGCTCCGAGCAACCTGCCAAAAACGACTTTCAGGAGCAACTGGAGTGATGATTTCAAACGCGACGCGCTGGCCCCTGGCCGCCACGGTGCTGCTGGCAACGGCTGCGCAGGCCTACCAGCCGGCCGGCCAGTTCAAGACCGAAGAGCAAGCCAAAAAATACTGCACCAACGACGTGGTGGTGCGCGTAGACCTGTCCACCCGGCGCTTTTACATGAAAGGCCACTTTTTGTACCCCAGCGTTGGCAGCGCGACCTTCGAGTGCCGCCGCGAGGCGCTGCAAGAAGGGAACGTTCCGGGTTGACCGACAGCCGGCATCAACCCGTTTTCGCCCCCGCTACCCCCCAGCATGCGCCGCCCAGAAGGCGGCCGGCGTGATGATGGGGTAGCGCTCGGACAGCGCCAGCAGGTCTTTGTCGCCGGTGATCAGGTAGTTGGCGTCGGCGGTTTGCAGGCCTTGGAGCAAGGTGCCCGGCACGGGGGCGGCGGCGGCGTCGCGCAAATCGGGGTCGGTGTTGGGGGCGGGTTCTAGCAGCTCGGCCTGGATGGACAGGGCGTCCACAAGGTCTTCCACTTCTGGCCCGCTCAGGCCGTGGCGGTGCGCCAAGCGCGGCAGCACGCGGCGCAGCTCGGCCAAGATATAGGCCGACAACAGCACCTCAACCGACCCATGGCGCCAGGCCGCCAAAATTTTGCCCGGCACACTGGCCGGATAGGCAATGCCCGAGAGCAAAACGTTGGTGTCCAACACCACCCGCAGCGTGGCCATGCGGTCAGCGCGCGGGGTTTGCGGCGTTTGCCGAAATGGCGGGGTTTGCGGCTGCCGCTTGCGCGCGGTCTTGGGCGATGGCCGCGTCGATTTCGGCCATGCCTTCGGCCTCGGGCACGCTGGCAAAACCGGCTTCAATGCGCTGGCACAGCGCGTCAAAGCGCCCTTGCATGCGGCGAATGCGCGCAAACAACTGCGCGTCCACCAAGGCGGCCACCGGCTTGCCGTCTTTGCTGATCACCACGCTGTCGTGGCGGTATTGCACTTGGTTGAGCATTTCGCCCAGGTTTTGCCGAAAATTCACGGCGCTGGTTTGGGTGATCATGGGGTTTCGATCAGTATGACCATATCGGTCATTATGGTCTTGGCGCCCGCTGGGCGCAAGCCAGCCCCTTCGATGCCCCTTTCACTTCCCCTTCACCCACTGCGCATAAGCATCCGGAAAAGCCGCCTGCAGCCGCCGGGCGTAAAACACCACTTCTTCGTCCTTGCCCTGCATTTGCGCGCTTTGCATCAGCTTTTGCACCACCATGGGCTCAGGCGAAAAATGCAATAAGTCGGTGGCCAGCGCGAAAATGCGCTCGGCGTTGGCGGGCGTGACCGGGGTGACGGCCAGTTCGGCAAAGTCCACCTGGTCGCTAAACAGCCAGGTGTCGCGCAACTGCGCCCAGCTTTGCGCCCGAAAGAGCGCGGCGCGCTCGGCTGGTGGCAGGTAGGGCTGGCTCACGCGCCAGTAGCTCCAGCCTGCGCCCGCGCAGGCCACGGCAACGGCCACACCTGCTAGAGCCGCCCGGGCGCCCCAGCGTGTAGCAGGCTCGGCGCTTGGCACGCCCACAAAGTCGGCATCCCAAAAAACCCCTTCGCCGCGCACGCCCCGGCCAGCGCGCAGGCGCTGCGCCGCAAACACCCGCAGCATCCACAGGCACAACAGCGCCGCCACCTGAAACGGCCCGTACCACAGCGGGTATTCCAGCAAACTGTGCACGCCGATCACCGCCAGCACCGCCCAGGCCAGTTGGCGCTCGGGCCGCAGCTCGCGCCACGGGCGCTGCTGCTTGATCCACAGCAACACCGTGGCACACGCCAGCAGCGCCAGCGGCACGCCAAACTCCACCGCCAGATGCAGCGGCAGGTTGTGCGCGTTGTCCAAAATCTCGCAAAAGCGCAGGCCCGCCCAGGGCGCCTCAAAGAGGGTGATGAAATGCGCGTAATCCAGCTCGCCCCAGCCCCAGCCCCACAGCGGCTTTTGGGCAATTAAATACAGCACGTTGCGCCACAGGTTCAGGCGGCTGGCGCACTGGGCGCTGCTCTCGTGCAGACGATCAAACACCGAAGCGTCAATCCCCGCCAAGCGCGGCAACGCCAGCGCCGCCACCAGATAGGCAAGCAGCGCCACCCCAAACAGCCAGCGCCCCGGCGTCTGCGGCACCGGCACCGCGCGCCGCCCCCGCGCCCACCACGCACCCAGCAGCAAAAGCAGCACCAATTGCAACAAACCCGTGCGCGAGCCCGACGCGGCAGCCGCCGCACCCAGCAGCGCCGCCAGCGCCATCGCGCCCAGCGCCCGCCAGCGGCTTTGCACGAGGGTTTGCCCCGGCCCCGCCTGCTGCGCCCACCACCACAGCGCGGCCAGGCCCATGCTGCACAGGGTGGCAAACTGGTTGCGCTGGCGCAAATTGCCATAGGCCTGCCCCAGCCCCGGCTGGTTGACCCAGGGCGCCCAGTCGCGGCTGATGTCGAAATACTGCAGCAGCCCCAGCACCGCGCTCGCACACGCCGCCACCAGCCACGCCAGCGCCACCGTGCGCAGGCGCTGCGTGTCGGTCTGCGCCAGCGCCGCCCACCACCACAACGCCACGCTGGCACAAGCCCAAGTCAGCAAATACGGCAACACCGTTGAATTGGGCCCGCTGGTAAACGGGTTGAGCCACGGAAAAACCAGCAGCGGCAGCGTGGCCGCAGGGGCCAGCAAGGCGGGTTTGGACAGGGGGATTGGGTGGGATGGGGCGTTCACTGGCGCAGATTATCGGGGGGTGCGGCAGACTGACGGGCGCCACTTGACAAAGCTCACTGAAATGCAAAAGTACGCCGTAAGATACCCTTTAGAACCCAGGATCTACACCCCGCCCCCACAGCCAGCCCCTAACCGGCCGACCGGACCGCTTTGATAATTGCAAACCATGAACGCACCCCGCGACGTGATCTACGACGACTACCTGGGCCAGGCCCTGAAAGACCCGGCGGAGGCCGCCGCCTATATTGAAGCCACCCTGGAAATGGACGACCCAGCCGCCCTGTTGGTGGCGCTGCGCCAAGTGGCCAAGGCGCACGGCATGGCCGAGGTGGCACGCCGCGCCGATGTGGGCGACAAAACCTTGTTCAAGGCCCTCAGCGCAGGCGGTAACCCCACGCTGGCTACAGTCCACAAAGTGCTGCACGCCGTGGGCTTGCGCTTAAGCGTGGTGCCGCAGCACGCCTGACGGTTGCCACACCACCGCAACATGGCGGTTTTGGCCTGATTCCCGCCCCCACGCGCCTTGCGCGCCCCACACATTGCGGCAATTCCCTCGCCCGATTCCCAAATTTCCGGATGGCGATTCCGATAATTCAGGGCGCCGGGGCTTCGCTCCCAATTTCAAGCCAACACCAACTGCCCGACGTCCATCACAGCGATCGAATTGAGCGGCCCCCTGACGATCGAGACTATTGCAGCACCTCGCCTAAAGCGCTGAAATTTTAATAAACATTGAAATTTCAACGCGCCGCGTTAGAATTTCAATGATGATAGCCCGCCAAGCCCTCTCCACACTGACTGAACGCCTGAATGAATCACCGGCGGTCGTGCTGCTCGGGCCGCGCCAGGTGGGCAAAACCACCTTGGCGCTCCAGCTGGCTGACACCTGGCCTGCAGGGGCTACTTACCTTGATTTGGAACGCCCCGCCGACCGGATGCGGCTTACCGATGCGGATGCTTTTTTGCGGGCCCAAGGCGGCAAGCTGGTCATCTTGGACGAGATCCACCGCATGCCCGGCCTGTTTGAGGTGCTGCGCGGCATCATCGACGAGCGCCGCCGTGCGGGGCAACGCTTTGGCCATTTTTTGCTGCTGGGCTCGGCCTCGCTGGACTTGATGCAACAAAGCAGTGAAACCCTGGCTGGACGGGTGGCCTATCTAGAAATTGGGCCGGTTCACGGCTTGGAGTGGCCTGGCGCCGATCTGGACACACTATGGCTGCGGGGCGGTTTTCCGGACAGCTTGCTGGCCGCCGATGATGGTGCGAGCTTGCGTTGGCGCGAAGACTTTGTGCGCAGCTACTTGCAGCGCGATGTGCCCATGTTTGCCCCACGCCTGCCTGCCGAAACCGTGGGTCGCCTGTGGACCATGCTCGCCCACCAGCAAGGCGCATTGCTGCAGCAAACCCGCCTGGCCAGTGGCCTGGGTGTGAGCAGCCCGGCGGTGGAGCGGTACATCGACCTGCTAGTAGACCTGCAACTGGTGCGGCGCCTGCGCCCCTGGAGCGGCAACGTGGGCAAGCGCCTGGTCAAAGCGCCCAAGGTGTACGTGCGCGACAGCGGCCTGGTGCACGCCTTGTTGGGCCTGGGCAGTTTGCACGACCTGGCAGGCCACCCCGTTTGCGGCCCCAGCTATGAGGGGTTTTGTATCGACAACCTCATGGCCGCCGCCAGCGCCAACTGCACGCCCCACACCTATCGCACGCACGCCGGGGCAGAGATCGACCTGCTCATCGCGCGCGCCGGTCAACCGTGGATGGCCATCGAAATCAAGCGCTCCACGGCACCCACCCTGAGCAAAGGTTTTGACATCGCCTGCGCCGACCTGAACATCGCGCAACGCTATGTGGTCTACCCCGGCACAGAACGCTTCCCGCTGCGCTATGGCGCGCAGGCCATCGGGCTGGTGGAGTTGATGCAAATACTCAGCGCTGGGTGATGGCAATACGCTGTCAAATCGCTTTGGGGCGGCGGCCTTGAACGGTTCAACACTCAAGCAAACTCAAGCTCAATTTTTCCAGCGCCTTGCCGCTTGGTCTTGCCCACGGTGATCTTGATGTTGTGGCCGAGCTTTGCAACGAGTTCGAGCATTTTTGCCTCGCTCACGCCGCGGAATTGTCCACGGGTGATTTTTGATATTTTTGCTTGGTCAATGCCAAGTAAAGCGGCTGCAGCTTCTTGGGTCAGGTGCCGGGCCTTGATAGAGCGGGCAATCTCTGCGGCCAAAGACGACTTGCGTTGCATTTCTTCAGCGTTGGCATAGCCAAGGTCGGCATACACATTGGTGCTGCCCTCATCCATTTCGACGGTCATTTTCCAGCTCCTTTCGTCTGATTTATCGAATTAAACGCCGCTTGCGCCCCCACTTCAAACCACCACCAAACACCCCACCTCCGCCTTGCCCGGACGGATGGTGATTTCTATGTCGTAACCCAGACGCGTCAAGCAATCCATGCGCTTGCGCTCAGACAGATTGCTGAAATCACCGCGCATCATGTCCGACACCTTGGGCTGGGTCAGGCCCATGCGCGCGGCGGCGGCTTGTTGGGTCAGGCCCAGCGTCGCTATGGCTTTGCGGATTTTGATCACCAGGCCGGTTTTGATGCGCAGCTTGTCGGCGTCCGGCAGCCCCAGATCGGCGTAGACATTCGCGGAACCCCGGCGCACGCAGGCGCCATCAATCAACCGTGTTTTCATTTGCGCATTCCTTTAACCATCGCGGCAGCAACAGCGAGCCGTGCGTAAAGTATGGTCGCCAAGACTCGCATGCCACCTCAGCCCTCGCCCAATTGGCCGAACACACGCACACACAAAAAAGCCCACTATCACTAGTGGGCTTCAACAATCAGGCCGAAGCCTAAGCAGTTAACCTACGATCAGCAGATGGTTGCACCTGCGTTCTTGCACGTTCCGGTAACTGCCCAAGTAACTTTGCTGTTGGCAAAAGTCGGGGTGAGAATGTAGGTTTGGGCCGTTAGACCATTTACAGGAGCCGGAGTGGTCCCGCCGGTTCCGACCGCAGTCGCCGTGATTACGCCGTTCAATGTGGTTACAGACGCAATGTTTCCTTTAGCACCAGAGGTAGCATCAGTGATGTCTAGGTTAATGCCATTTGTATTGCTTGTACATCCGGTCACAGAACCTAAATCTTGCGCACAAACTTCCACTTGGGTTTTTAAGTTGGAGGTTGCAAGCACCACCTCCGTGAACTTAGCCTTCAAGGTGTAGCTTTGATAAGCCGGAATCGCCACCGCCGCCAAAATACCAATGATCGCAACCACGATCATCAGCTCGATCAGGGTAAAACCCTTTTGCATTGTCTTGTTCATCAAAAATCCCCTAGGTAAAACATAAAAGAAGCGGCAGTCACCGCCAGGTGTGCAAACCGCACGTTTTCATTCTAGGCACAAAATCGGCCTGATTGGTGATTATTGCGAATTTTATTTATGATTTTCGTTACGATCACCGTTTGCCCTACCGATTTAGCGGCTTGGCGGCCCGCGCGGGGCCGCCCGGGCGGGCTTAGTTTGCGGCGGTTTGCCCGCGCTTTTGCAGCCAGCGGCCCAGGCCCAGCACCAGGGCTGCGCCCAGCACGGGGCCGGCCTGGTGCAGCCAAGGCAGGTCTTGCATCAGGGTGGCCAAAATGGTGTCGTTGGCCATGGTTTCGCCGCCCACCCAGCCAATCAGCGCGGCGCCCAGCGTTACCACCACCGGAAAGCGCTCCATCAGCCGGATCATCATGGTGCTGCCAAACACCACCATGGGGATGCTGATAGCCAGGCCCAGCACCAGCAGCAGCATGCTGCCTTTGGCCGCAGCGGCCACGCCAATGACGTTGTCCAGGCTCATCACCAGGTCGGCTATCAAAATGGTGCGCATGGCGGCCAGCAGGGTGCCGTGGGTTTTCTCTTCGCCTTCGCCCTCGCCCTGGTCGCTCAGCAGTTGCACGCCGATGTACAGCAGCAGCACGCCGCCCACTATTTGCAAATAGGGCATGGCCAGCAGCTTGACGGCCACCACCGTCAGCCCAATGCGCAGCACCACGGCCGCACCTGAGCCAAACAGCACCGCCTGGCGCTGCTGTTTGGCGGGCAAGCTGCGCGCGGCCAGGGCAATGACCACGGCGTTGTCGCCCGACAAGATGATGTTGATCCAGATGATCTTCAGTAGGCCAATCCAAAACTCAGTGGTTTGTAGAAATTCCATGCGCGCTCCGTGGGGGGCCTTTAATGAAAAAAAGTGCCCGAACGGTTGTGTCAGGGCACTTTGGTGGCAGGGCTGGAGCGGGTATTACGGGTAGATTCCCCCGCGCCGGGCCTTGCGCAATTGCAGAGTATTGTATTTACAGCATTGCTTTAAGCAGCTTTGCCATTTCTGACGGGTTGCGGGTGATGGTGAATCCGCACTCTTCCATGATGGCGAGTTTGGCGTCCGCCGTGTCCGCGCCGCCGCTGATCAAGGCGCCCGCGTGGCCCATGCGCTTGCCCGCAGGAGCGGTCACACCGGCGATAAAGCCGACGATGGGTTTTTTCATGTTGAGCTTGCACCAGCGGGCGGCTTCGGCTTCGTCGGGTCCGCCGATTTCGCCAATCATGATGACGGCGTCGGTATCGGGGTCGTCGTTAAAGGCGCGCATCACGTCGATGTGCTTGAGGCCATTGATGGGGTCGCCACCAATGCCCACGGCTGACGACTGGCCCAGACCGATTTCGGTCAGTTGCGCCACGGCTTCGTAGGTGAGCGTGCCCGAGCGGCTGACCACGCCAATGCGGCCCTTGCGGTGGATGTGGCCGGGCATGATGCCGATCTTGATCTCGTCAGGCGTGATCAGGCCGGGGCAGTTGGGCCCAAGCAGCAGCGTTTTTTTGCCGCCGGCGGCTTCTTTGGCGCGCATGCGGTTGCGCACTTCGAGCATGTCTTTGACTGGAATGCCTTCGGTAATGCAGATGGCCAGGTCCAGATCGGCCTCCACAGCCTCCCAGATGGCGGCAGCAGCACCGGCCGGTGGCACGTAGATCACCGACACAGTGGCGCCGGTCTCATGCGCGGCTTCTTTGACGGACGCGTAGATGGGGATGTTAAAGATCGACTCGCCGGCTTTTTTGGGGTTCACACCGGCCACAAAGCATTCTTTGCCGTTGGCGTATTCCTGGCACTTTTCGGTGTGGAACTGGCCGGTTTTGCCGGTAATGCCTTGGGTGATGACGCGGGTGTCTTTGTTGATAAAGATGGACATGGCTTGGTTCTTTCTGGCTTTAGGCGTGGGCGTTGACAGCGGCAACCACTTTTTGGGCGGCGTCAGCCATGGTGTCGGCGCTGATGATGGGCAGGCCCGAGTCGGCCAGCATTTGCTTGCCCATCTCTTCGTTGGTGCCCTTCATGCGCACCACCAGGGGCACGGACAAGTTCACTGCCTTGCAGGCCACGATGATGCCGGTGGCAATGGTGTCGCACTTCATGATGCCGCCAAAGATGTTGACCAAAATGGCCTTGACCTTGGGGTTTTTGAGCATGATCTTGAAGGCTTCGGTCACTTTTTCAGGAGTAGCGCCGCCGCCCACGTCCAAGAAGTTGGCCGGCTCGGCGCCAAACAGCTTGATGGTGTCCATGGTGGCCATGGCCAGGCCTGCGCCGTTGACCAGGCAGCCAATGTTGCCGTCCAGGCTGATGTAGGCCAGGTCAAACTTGGAAGCCTCGACTTCGGCGGGGTCTTCTTCGTCCAGATCGCGGTAGGCCACGATTTCGGGGTGGCGGAACAGGGCGTTGGCGTCAAAGTTGAACTTGGCGTCCAGGGCTTTGATGTTGCCGTTGCCTTCCAAGATCAGGGGGTTGATCTCGACCAGGCTGGCGTCGGTGTCCATGTAGATTTTGTACAGCTTTTGCAGCACGTCCACGGCTTGCGCGGTAGACGCAGCAGGCACGCCAATGGCGTCGCTCAGCTTGGTGGCTTGCGCGTCGGTCAGGCCCAGGGCCGGATCAACGATTTCGGTCATGATTTTCTCGGGCGTGTCGTGGGCCACGCCTTCAATGTCCATGCCACCTTCGCTGGAAACAATCATGGCCACGCGCTGGCTGGCGCGGTCGGTCACGGCGGACACGTAGTATTCATTTTTGATGTCGGCGCCGTCTTCAATCAACAAGCGACGCACTTTTTGGCCCAAGGGACCGGTTTGGTGGGTGATGAGCTGCATGCCCAAGATTTCGGTGGCCAGCGCTTTGACTTCGTCAATCGAGCGCGCCAGCTTGACGCCGCCGCCCTTGCCACGGCCGCCCGCGTGGATTTGCGCCTTGACCACCCACACCGGGCCGCCGAGTTTTTGCGCGGCTTCCACAGCCTCTTGCACGGTGAATGCGGGGATGCCGCGGGGTACGGGCACGCCCGCATTGCGCAAGATTTCCTTGCCTTGGTATTCGTGGATCTTCATGACTTCTCTCTTTGCGACGGGACAAATGTTTGCCGGGCGATGCCGACACTGTGCGGCCAAAGCGGGGCCTGGGCGCTTAACCGGGGAACTGTATCATGGTGCGGTGCACCAAACTTGCCCCGTTCTTACGGGGGAGACAAGGTTTTTTTTCGAGCCAATGGGCCCAAAAACTGCCACGGTTTTGTTATCCATTCAAAGACCATTTTTTCCATGAAAAAGATTTTTATCGACGGCGAAGCCGGCACCACCGGCCTGCAAATCCGCGAGCGCCTGAGCGCCATGGCGGGCCTGGAGCTGCTGAGCATTGACCCCGCGCTGCGCAAAGACGCCAACGCCAAACGCGCGCTCTTGGCGCAAGCCGACGTGGTCATTTTGTGCCTGCACGACGACGCGGCTATCGAATCGGTCGCCATGGTGGACGCACTGGCGCGCGAGTCTGGCAAAGCAGGCCCGCGCATCATTGACGCATCTACCGCGCACCGCACGGCGCCGGGCTGGGTTTACGGCTTTGCCGAACTCTGCGCCGGCCAGGCCGAGCGCATTGCCAGCGCCCAGCGCGTGGCCAACCCCGGCTGCTACGCCACCGGCGCCATTGCGCTCTTGCGCCCTTTGATCGACGCGGGGCTTATTCCGGCCGACTTTGCCGTGTGTTTGCCGTCAGTCAGCGGCTACTCAGGCGGCGGGCGGCCCATGATTGAGGCCTATGAAGCTGGCACCGCCCCTGCGCTAGAGCTGTACGCGCTGGGCCTGAAGCACAAACACATTCCCGAAATCATGCATTGCACCGGCCTGACGCGCCGCCCCCTGTTTGTGCCGTCCGTGGCCAACTTTGCCCAAGGCATGCTGGTGCAACTGCCCTTGCACCTGGACCAGTTGCCCGGCCAACCCAGCGCCCAAGACCTGGAAGCCGCGCTGCGCGCCCACTACAAGGGCAGCCGCTACGTGACGGTTGAGCCCGCCACCCCCGACAACAAACTAGACGCCGTGGCGTTAGCCGGCACCAACCAGATGGAACTGCGCGTGTTTGCCAACGACGCCGCCGCAGACGGCTTCGCCCACGCCCTGCTGGTAGCCCGCCTGGACAACCTGGGCAAAGGCGCCAGCGGCGCGGCGGTGCAGAACTTGGAGTTGATGTTGGGGATGTAAACGGGCGGGGGCCCGGCTTGACGCATTCGGCCTGGGCACCGGCCGTCAACAGAAGAAGCAATCCTAGACTTCATCCGCATCAAACGCCCCCGACACCACGCGCGCAATGGCCTCGCCGCCAAAGCCCCGGCTGGCCAGAAAGCGCACTTGTTTGGCGCGCTCAGCGGGGGTGGTGGCGGGGGCGCCAAACTTTTTGCGCCAGACAGCGAAGGCGCGTTCGGGTTCGGTGGCTTTGAGGTCGGTCACGGCTTGGGCTACCGCGTCGGGCGCCAGGCCTTTGGATTGCAGCTCGTGTTTGATGCGGGCGGTGCCGAGTTTGGCGCTGCGCCGGTGCAGCACCGAGGCGACCACGCGGTCTTCGTTGATGAAGTCTTTGGCCGCCAAGGTGTCGAGCACTTGGGCCAGCGCGCCGGGGCTTTCTTCATATTGCGCAAGCTTGCGCTCCAACTCGGCGCGCGAATGTTCGCGGGCGCTGAGCAGGCGCAGCGCGCGGCCAGTGAGCGACAGGGGGGTGCTTGTTGCCATGGGAACGGGGATGAACTGAAGCGGCGGGGCCGCCGCCATGGCGGCACCCGCGCTGGGCGGCTTTAGGCCGCGTCTGCCTTTTTGTCGGCTTTTTTGGCCTTGGTTTTGTCGGCTTCGGCCACCGGCATCAGGGCGATGCCCAGCGATTCGCGCACCTTGTTTTCGATTTCGGTCGAGAGCGCGGGGTTTTCGCGCAAGAACTCACGGGCGTTGTCGCGGCCCTGGCCGATTTTTTCGCCCTGGTAGGCGTACCAGGCGCCAGACTTTTCGATGATGTGGGCGTTGACGCCCATGTCGATGATCTCGCCGTGGCGGCTAATGCCTTCGCCAAACAAAATATCAAACTCGGCCGTCTTGAAGGGCGAAGCCACCTTGTTTTTGACCACCTTGACCTTGGTTTCGTTGCCGATGGCTTCGTCACCCTTCTTGATGGTGCCGGTGCGGCGAATGTCCAGGCGCACCGAAGCGTAGAACTTGAGCGCGTTGCCGCCGGTGGTGGTCTCTGGCGAACCAAACATCACGCCAATCTTCATGCGGATCTGGTTAATGAAGATGACCATGCAGTTGGTCTTTTTGATGTGGGCGGTGAGTTTGCGCAGGGCCTGGCTCATCAGGCGGGCTTGCAAACCCGGCAGGCTGTCGCCCATTTCGCCTTCCAGTTCGGCCTTGGGGGTCAAAGCGGCCACCGAGTCCACCACGATCAGGTCCACCGCGCCAGAGCGCACCAGGCTGTCCACGATTTCAAGCGCTTGCTCGCCGGTGTCGGGCTGGCTGATCAGCAGGTCTTGCAGATTGACGCCGAGTTTTTGGGCGTATTGGATGTCCAGCGCGTGTTCGGCATCGACAAAAGCGCACTGGCCGCCTTGCTTTTGCATCTCGGCAATCACTTGCAGGGTGAGCGTGGTTTTGCCGGATGACTCTGGGCCGTAAATTTCGACCACACGGCCGCGCGGCAGGCCGCCTACGCCCAGGGCGATGTCCAGGCCCAAAGAGCCGGTGGACACGACCTGGATGTCTTCAATCACTTCGCCTTCGCCCAGGCGCATGATGGTGCCTTTGCCGAACTGCTTTTCGATCTGGGCCAGGGCCACGGCCAGGGCTTTGGCTTTTTCGCTGTTGGGGGCCATGTTTTTGACGGGTGCGTCCATGAGAAATCTCCTGTGAGGGTGGGTGGGTAATCTTGGAATCTGGCCTCTGGGATTAACCACAGGCTGGATGCTTGAACAGTAGTTTATACGCAGATTTAAACCGCAGAGTGGCGATTTTTAGTCAGTTTGCATTACTATTAATTCCATGCAGATTGCTCCACTTGCACCACCCGACGGCTGGCGCCACAACCACCTGGGCCACTGGCTGCGCCTGAGCCTGGAGCGCTTTGACGCGCGGGTGATGGCGCTGATGGCGCAGCACCCGGGCGTGTCGCTGGGTTTGTCCAACCTGGCTGCGCGCAGCCAGCTGGCGGCGGCGCACTGGCACATCAGCCGCCACCTGCCGCCCGAGGGCGCGCGCCTGACCGAGCTGGCACAGCGCGCGGGCATGAGCAAACAGGCCATGGGCACGCTGGTCAACCAGTGCGAGGCCTGGGGCATGGTGCAGCGCGAGCCCGATGCGCATGACGCGCGCGCCCGGCGCGTGTGCTTTACCGCCACCGGGCGCGCCTGGCTGGCGGCCTATGCCGACAGCGTGGCGCAGGCCGAAGACGAGTTGCGCAGCGCCGTGGGGCCCGAGGTGGCCATGGTGTTGGCGCTGGGCTTGGAGGCCTATAGCGCGGCCTGAGCCCAAAGGCCACGGCATTGGCACAAAAAAAAACGGGCGGCGGGGGCAAACCCCTAGCGCGCGGCGCGGCGACAGCCAGAGGGGCGCCCTAGAATGGATTGTCAGTTCCGACGACATAACACCACAGCGCACAGCGCAGGAGACACGTATGCGGATTTTGATCGCCGAAGACGACCAGGTGCTGGCCGATGGCCTCTTGCGCGCGCTGCGCAGCGCCGGAGCCGCCGTGGACCACGTGGCCAGTGGCACCGAGGCCGATGCGGCCCTGATGACCAACACCGAGTTCGACCTGCTGATTTTGGACCTGGGCCTGCCCAAGATGCACGGCCTGGACGTGCTCAAGCGCCTGCGTGCGCGCGGCTCGTCGCTGCCGGTGCTGATTTTGACGGCGGCTGACAGCGTGGAAGAGCGCGTCAAGGGCCTGGACTACGGCGCCGACGACTACATGGCCAAACCCTTTAGCCTGCAAGAGCTAGAGGCGCGCGCCCGCGCTCTGGTGCGCCGGGGCATGGGGGCGACCAGCAGCAACATCAAGCACGGGCCGCTGATTTACGACCAGACGGGCCGCGTGGCCACCATTGACGGCAAGATGGTCGAACTGTCGGCGCGCGAGCTGGGCCTGTTGGAAGTGCTGCTGCAGCGCACCGGCCGCCTGGTCAGCAAAGACCAGCTGGTGGAGCGCCTGTGCGAATGGGGCGAAGAGGTGAGCAACAACGCCATCGAGGTGTACATCCACCGCCTGCGCAAAAAGATCGAAAAAGGCCCGATCCGCATCGCCACGGTGCGGGGTTTGGGCTATTGCCTGGAAAAAATCCAGAGCTAGATGGCCCCCACGCTTGTCGCTTCGCGTACTGCGCTGCCCCCCGAGGGGGCTGCTGCGCCTTGGGGCGGCCCGGCGGCGCAGCGTAGCTAGATGAAAATTTTCCAGCGTGAGCAGCGCTCGCTGTTTGGCGAGATTCTGGATTGGATGCTCACGCCCATTTTGTTGTTGTGGCCGGTGACGCTGGTGTTGACTTGGCTGGTGGCGCAGGGGATTGCGGGCAAGCCGTTTGACCGGGCGCTGGAATACAACGTGGGCGCGCTGGCGCAACTTATTACGGTGCAAAAAGACACGGTGCGCTTTGCGCTGCCGCAGCCCGCGCGCGAGCTGCTGCGCGCGGACGAGGCTGACACGGTGTACTACCAGGTGCTGGGCCCCAAGGGCGAGTTTTTGAGTGGCGAACGCGGCCTGCCGCCACCGCCCGAAGACGAGCGCGCACCGGTGGGCGAAGTGCGCCTGCGCGACACGCAACTGCGCGGGCTGGACCTGAAGGTGGCCTATATGTGGGTGCGGGTGGATGTGCCCGACAGCCCACCGGCGCTGGTACAGGTGGCCGAGACCATGGACAAGCGATCGGTGCTGGCCACCGAAATTGTCAAGGGCGTGATGCTGCCGCAGTTTGTGATCTTGCCGCTGGCGGTGCTGCTGGTGTGGTTGGCGCTGGCGCAGGCCATCAAACCGCTCAACCGCCTGGAAGAGCGCATTCGCGCCCGCAACCCGGACGACCTGAGCCCGCTGGATGTAGAGGCGGTGCCCTTGGAGGTGGCGCCGCTGGTGTCGTCGGTGAACGACCTGCTTTTGCGCCTGAAAGACTCGATTGCCACGCAAAAACGCTTTTTGGCGGATGCGGCGCACCAGCTCAAGACGCCACTGGCGGGCTTGCGCATGCAGGCGGACCTGGCGCAGCGCCAGGACGCCAGCGCCGAGGAACTCAAGCAGTCGCTGCGCCACATTGGGCGCTCTAGCATTCGGGCCACGCACACGGTCAACCAGCTGCTGGCGCTGGCGCGCGCCGAGAGCAGCGCCGCCGTGCTGGCGCACCAGCCCTGCAATCTGGCGCGCCTGACCATGGACGTGGTGCGCGACTGCGTGCCGCGCGCGGTGGAAAAAAACATCGACATCGGCTACGAGGGCGCCGACCCCAACACCGACGGCGTGGTGCTGCAGGGCAACGCCACCTTGCTGCAAGAAATGGTGCGCAACCTGGTGGACAACGCCATCAACTACACGCTGCCGCGCCTGGGCAAGCAGGCCATGATTACCGCGCGCGTGCTGGTAGACCCGTTTAGCCGGGCGCTGGTGCTGCAGGTGGAAGACACCGGCCCCGGCGTGCCAGCGGCCGAGCGCGAGCTGGTGTTTCAGCCCTTTTACCGCGCCCTGGGCAACGAGGCTGACGGCTCGGGCCTGGGCCTGCCCATCGTGCTGGAAATTGCGCACCAGCACCACGCCACGGTGTCGGTAGAAGACAGCCGCCCAGGCCAGACGCCGCCGGGGGCGTGCTTTACGGTGCGTTTTAGCGTGAACAACGCCTGAGGCGGCCTGTTTGCTGCGCGCGGCGGTTTAGCGGTCGGGTGGGATTTCTTTGGCCGGGGCGGCCTCAAACTCCACCAGCATGTCGGGCGCGGGTGCCGCCTTGGTGCGGGCGGCGGCTTGGGCCAGGGCTTGGAGGCGCTGGCCTTCTTCTGGCGTGAGCAAGGTCACGGAGCCAGCGTTCAACTCCAGCGGTGGGCGTTCACCATCAGCGGCCGCAGCGCCGCGCGACCAGGCAAAGTACGCGGCATTGAGCGCCAGCAACAACAGCGCGGCGGGCAGCCAAGGGCGTTGGGCGCGCTCGGCGTGCCAGCGGCGAAGTAAGGGGGTGAGAAAAGAGCGATTGCGCATGGCCTCAGTGTCCTGCAAAAACCGCGCTTTTGGGCCGCACGCTGACTTCGGCGCTGCTGATTTTTTGCAGCCCGCTGGCGGTGTGCAGCAGCAAGGCGCCGCTGGCGTCCACGCCGCACCCCTGGCCCACGGTGCCGTCGGTGCACAACAGTTCTTGGCCATAGAGCAAATCGCGCGCGTGGTAGGCGCTGCGCAGCGGGCCAAAGCCCTCGTGGGCAAAGCGCAGCACCGCTTGCACCAGCGGCAGCGCGATCAGGCCCAGCGCCTGCGCGGCGTCTAGCTCGGGCAGCAGTTCGCGCAGCGCGGCCGGGGGCGTGCGCAGGTCTTGGGCTACCGGGCGCTCTATATTGATACCAATGCCAATGACGGCGTAGCGCAGTTCGCCCACGGCCACGGTTTCGATCAGGATGCCGCCGAGCTTGCGCCCGTCAAACCACAGGTCGTTGGGCCATTTGAGTTGCACGCTGGGATGCAGGCTCTGCGCCACGGCCAGGCCCACGGCCAGCGACAGGCCGGACCAGTCGGCCGGGGCCAGCGCCAGGCCAAGCGAGAAGGTGAGGGATGCGGTGGTTTGCGCGGCCTGCGTGGCGGCGTCAGGCCCAGCGGTGGCGGCAGTGTTGGCGGCAGCGCCCGCATCCAGCCCTGCGCCGTCGTGCAGCGCAGCGCCGTGGCTGCTCCAGGCGCGGCCCAGGCGGTCGCGGCCGGCGGTTTGGTGCTCGGCCACCAGCAGCACCGGGTCGGCGCGGCCCAGGCGGGCGCGGCGCATGAGTTCGGTGTTGGTGGAGCCCAGTTCGGGCAAGATTTCGACGCTAAAGCCGCTGAGCAAGGGCTCAATGGCCTGCCAGACGGCCTCGGCAGGCCAGCGCAGGGCCGGGGCGAGGGCGGCGTGGGGCATTGGGCCGAAACGCGGGCAGGGCTTGGGAAGGCTGGGTGGAGACGCGCCTAGCGCTTGCGCCACTGCGGGCGCTTGGGCGCGAGCAGCGTGCCGCGGCAGCTCTTGGCGCCACACCAGCAGGGGTATTCGGCCTTGAGTTTGGCGGTGTATCGCTCATCAGTCACCAGGCCGTAGTCGTAGTGCAGCTCTTCGCCGGACTTGATATTGCGCAAGGCCTTGATGAAGATGCGGCCGCGCACTTCGTCGGCTTCGCAGTTGCCGTCGCAAGAATGGTTGATCCATTTGGCCGAATTGCCTTGGCGCAAGCCGTCGATCACCCGCGTGTCGTCAATATGGAAGTAAAACGTGTGGTTGGGGTTGCTGGGGTCGTGCGGGTGGCGGTCTTGGGCTTCTTGCCAGCTGATCACCTCGCCCGTGTATTCCATGATGGTTTCGCCTTCGGCAAAATCGCGCATCGCAAAAACGCCCTTGCCGTGGATGCCGGACTCGCGGACTTGGGTGCGGCGGGCAGCGGGAACGGCAACGGTTTTTTTAAGCACAGGAAAAATTTGGTATGGTGAATCGTATGGGTGCGCGTGTGCGTGCCTGCGAGTGCGCGCTTGTGCGTGCGCGAGAAAACGGAATTGTAGTCATATGAAAACTGAAGCTGTAACGAAAACTCTGGTCATTGCAGAAAAGCCATCGGTGGCCCAGGACATCGTGCGTGCGCTCACGCCTTTGGCGGGCAAGTTCGAGAAGCACGACGAATACTTTGAGAGCGACACCTACATCGTCTCCAGCGCCGTGGGCCATTTGGTGGAGATTCAGGCGCCTGAAGAGTTTGACGTCAAGCGCGGCAAGTGGAGCTTTGCCAACCTGCCGGTGATTCCGCCGCACTTTGATTTGAAGCCCGTGGACAAGACCAAGACGCGGCTGAACGCCGTAGTCAAGCTGGCCAAGCGCAAGGACGTGGACAAGATCGTCAACGCCTGTGACGCGGGCCGCGAGGGTGAGCTGATCTTCCGCCTGATTGAGCAATACGCCGGTGGCGCCAAGCCGCTGGGCAAGCCGGTAAGCCGCCTGTGGCTGCAAAGCATGACGCCGCAGGCCATTCGCGACGGCTTTGGCAGCCTGCGCACCAACGCGCAAATGCAGCCCCTGGCCGACGCCGCACGCTGCCGCTCTGAGGCCGATTGGCTGGTGGGTATCAACGGCACGCGCGCCATGACGGCGTTTAACTCGCGCGACGGCGGCTTCTTTTTGACCACCGTGGGCCGGGTGCAAACGCCGACCTTGAGCGTGGTGGTGGAGCGCGAAGAGCAGATTCGCAAGTTTGTGAGCCGCGACTACTTTGAGATCCACGCAAGCTTTGCCGCCGTGGCCGGCCAGTACGCGGCCAAGTGGTTTGACCCGCAGCACAAGCGCGACGCGGAAGACGCCGAGAAAAAGGCCGACCGCGTCTGGAACCTGGCCCAGGCCCAGACCATTGCCGACGCATGCCGCGGCCAGCAGGCCACAGTGACGGAAGAAAGCAAGCCCACCACGCAAGCTTCGCCCCTGCTTTTTGACCTGACCAGCCTGCAGCGCGAGGCCAATGGCAAGTTTGGCTATTCGGCCAAGACCACGCTGCAAATTGCGCAAAGCCTGTACGAGCGCCACAAGGCGCTGACCTACCCACGTACCGACTCGCGCGCGCTGCCTGAGGACTATGTGCCGGTGGTCAAGCAGACCTTTGAGATGCTGGCAGACAGCGGCATGCGCCACCTGGCGCCCCATGCACTGGTGGCGCTGAACAACAACTACATCAAACCGACCAAGCGCGTGTTTGACAACAGCAAGGTGAGCGATCACTTTGCCATCATCCCCACCCTGCAGGCGCCCAGCGGCCTGAGCGAGGCCGAGCAAAAGGTCTACGACCTGGTGGTGCGCCGCTTTATGGCGGTGTTTTTCCCCAGCGCGCAGTACCAAGTCACCACCCGCGTGTCCAAGGTCAATGAACACCACTTCAAGACAGAAGGCAAAGTGCTGGTCAACCCCGGTTGGCTGGCGATTTACGGCAAAGAAGCGGCCAATGAAGTCGAAGACGCCAAAGACGGCGACAAGGGTCAAAGCCTGGTGCCAGTGGCGCCCAATGAAAAAGTGCGGGCCGAGGCGGTAGACGCCAAGGGCCTGAAGACCCGGCCCCCGGCGCGCTATTCAGAAGCCACGCTCTTGGGCGCCATGGAAGGCGCCGGCAAAACCGTGGAAGACGACGAGCTGCGAGAAGCCATGCAGGAAAAAGGCCTGGGCACGCCCGCGACGCGCTCGAGCATTATTGAAGGCTTGATTGCCGAGAAATACATGCTGCGCGAAGGCCGCGAGCTGATTCCCACGGCCAAGGCGTTTCAGTTGATGACGCTCTTGCGCGGCCTGGGCGCCGAGGAATTGTCCAAGGCCGAACTGACCGGTGAATGGGAATACAAGCTTGCGCTGATGGAGCAAGGCAAGCTCAAGCGCGAGGTGTTCATGGCCGAGATTGCCGCCATGACCGAGCGCCTGGTGCGCAAGGCCAAAGAGTATGACCGCGACACCATTCCCGGCGACTACGCCACGCTCGCCGCGCCCTGCCCCAACTGCGGCGGCATCATCAAAGAAAACTACCGCCGCTACACCTGCACCGGCAAAACCGGGGCCGAAGAAGGCTGCGGCTTCTCGTTTGGCAAGTCGCCGGCCGGGCGCACGTTTGAGCTGGTCGAAGTCGAGAAGTTTTTGACCGACAAGAAGATTGGCCCGCTGGACGGTTTTCGCAGCAAGGCCGGCTGGCCGTTTACCGCCGAGATGGTGATCAAATTTGACGAAGACACCAAGAACTACAAGCTCGAATTTGACTTTGGCGACGACAAGGCCGGCGAAGAATCAGGCGAGCTGATTGACTTTTCGCAACAGCAAAGCCTGGGCGCCTGCCCCAAGTGCGGCGGCGCGGTGTTTGAGCATGGCAAAAACTACGTCTGCTCTCGCTCGGTGCCCACGCTGGCGCAGGCCACGCCGAGCTGCGACTTCAAGAGCGGCCAGATCATCCTGCAGCGGCCCATCGCCCGCGAGCAAATGGAAAAGCTGCTGGCCACTGGCAAAACCGACCTGCTGGACAAGTTTGTCAGCATGCGCACCCGGCGCGCCTTCAAAGCCATGCTGGCCTGGGACGCCGAGGCCGACAAGGTGAACTTTGAGTTTGCGCCGAGCAAGTTCCCGCCGCGCAAGACGGCGGCGGGCAAACCGGTGGCGGCCAAGAAAGCGGCACCTGCCGCCAAAACGCCAGCGGCAAAAGCGCCTGCTAAAAAAGCAGCGACCAAGAAAGTGGCAGCTAAAAAAGTGCCCGCCAAGAAAGTAGCGGCCAAGGCCGCCGCCAAAGCCCCGCGCAAAGCCAGCACCGCCGCCGGCCTGCAACCCAGCGCCGCACTGGCTGCCGTGATTGGCGACGTGGCAGTGGCCCGCACCGAGGTGATCCGCCTGCTGTGGGACTACATCAAGGCCCAGGGCCTGCAAGACCCAACCAACAAGCGCGCCATCAACGCCGACGCCAAGCTGCTGGCGGTGTTTGGCAAGCCGCAGGTGAACATGTTTGAGCTGGCCGGCATTGTCGGCAAGCATTTGGGCTGAGCGTAAAGCCATGAACTTCACCGAAATCGACGACGACTCCGAGCACAGCACCCACACGCCGGCCGAGCGGGCCAAAGCGGCTTCGCGCACCACCTGGGTGAGCGTGGTGGTCAATGTGGTGCTGTCCACCACGCAAATCGTGGTGGGCGTGCTGGCCAAGTCGCAAGGCTTGGTGGCCGACGGCATCCATTCGCTGTCTGACCTGGTGGCCGACTTTGTCGTGCTGCTGGCGGGCCACCACAGCCAAAAGGACGCGGATATTGACCACCCGTACGGGCACCAGCGCTTTGAAAACGCCGCCTCGCTGGTGCTGGGCCTCTTGCTGCTGGTGGTGGGCGTTGGCATGGTCTGGTCGGCAGTAGGCAAGCTGGAGGCGCCAGCCACCATTCCCACGGCGCATGCATCGGCCTTGTGGGTGGCGCTGGGCGCGCTGGTGGCCAAGGAGCTGCTGTTTCGTTACATGCTGCAGGTGGCCAAGCTGGTGAAATCAAGCATGCTGGTGGCCAACGCCTGGCATGCGCGCTCAGACGCGGCGTCCAGCCTGGTGGTGAGCCTGGGCCTGATTGGCAACCTGATGGGCTACCCGCTGCTGGACCCGATTGCGGCGCTGATTGTGGGCCTGATGGTGGGCAAGATGGGCTGGAGCTTTGGCTGGGACGCGCTGCACGACCTGATGGACCGAGCTGTCAATGAAGAAGAAGTGGACGCCATCCGCGCCACGCTGCGCGAGACCCCGGGCGTCTCGGGTGTGCACGACGTGCGCACCCGCAAGATGGGCGACATGGTGGTGGTGGACGCGCACATTGAAGTGGACGCCAACCTCACCGTCGAAGAAGGCCACAACATTGCCGTGGCGGCACGTTCGGCCGTGATGCGCCGCCACCGCGTGCTCAACCTCATGACCCACGTAGACCCGGCGCACCGCCATGACGCGGACCACGACGCGGTTCTTCACTAAGCTCCCCTTTTTTGATCGACGACTTTTATGCACCGGACGATTTTTGATACACCGGTGGTCAACACCGTGCTGCGCGGGCTGTCCCTGGCAGTTTTAAAGCTTGCGGGCTGGAAGGTCAGCGGCCAATTGCCCGCCAATGGCCGCAAATGCGTGCTGATCGCCGCACCCCACACCAGCAACTGGGATTTGCCCTACACGCTGATGGTGGCTTTTGCCCTGCGCCTGAACATTTACTGGATGGGCAAGGAGCAAATCTTCAAGCCGCCGTTTCGCCGCCTGATGATGTGGCTAGGCGGCATTCCGGTGCGCCGTGAAAGCGCCAACAACCTGGTCGCGGCGTCGGTTGAAGCGCTGCAAGCCGCCGACGGCCC
>CANGHQ010000004.1 GCA_947453585.1 Burkholderiales bacterium
ACATACAAAATCAAATCCACATCGCCCACCGCGCCCAGCACAGTTTTGTTGAGCGAGCGGTTGAGCGCATTGTTGTGCCGGGTCTGAAAACCGGGCGTGTCCACAAACACAAACTGCGTCGCCCCCCGGGTGTGGATGCCGGTGATGCGGTGGCGCGTGGTTTGTGCCTTGCGCGAGGTGATGCTGATCTTTTGCCCCACCAGCGCGTTCATCAGCGTGGACTTGCCCACATTGGGCTTGCCCACAATGGCGACCAGGCCGCAGCGCTCGCCGGCCTGGGTTGCAGCGCCGGGTGCTGCGCGCGGTGTGGTTTTGAGCAGGCCTTCGAGCATGCTTTCCAGATCGGCGCCGTCGTCGATGCGGGGCACCACGGCGGTACCGGGCAAAGGTGAGTTCAGTGGCACAGAACTGGTCTTGGGCGTTGTTTTTTTAGTTGTCATGGTCGACCTTGGTGTGAATGGTTTGCAGCATGGCGGCGGCGGCGGCCTGCTCGGCGGCTCGGCGCGAGCCGCCAATGCCGCGCTCGGACAGACGCAGCTCGGCGATTTCGCAGGCCACGTCAAAACTCTGTTGGTGCGCCGCGCCCATGACGGCCACGACCCGGTATTCGGGCAGCTTGAGCTTGCGCCCCTGCAGCCACTCTTGCAGCCCGGTTTTCGGGTCTTTGCCAATGGCGTCCATCTGCGGGTTAACGTCTACTGCCTCAAACAGGCGCTGCACCAGCGCCTGCGCTGCGGCATAACCGGCGTCCAGATAAACCGCGCCAATGATGGCCTCCAACGCGTCGGCCAGGATGGACGGGCGCTTGGGGCCGCCGGAGCGCATTTCGCCTTCGCCGAGCTTGAGTAGCCGGGGCAAACCCAGGTCCACCGCCAGCTTGTGCAATGTCTCCTGGCGCACCAGGTTGGCGCGCACGCGCGACAAGTCGCCCTCGGGCAGCGCGCTCAGGCGCAGGTAAAGCAAATCTGACACTGCTAGGTTGAGCACCGAGTCGCCCAAGAATTCCAGGCGCTCGTAGTGGTCAATGGAGAAACTGCGGTGCGTCAGCGCCCGCGCCAGCAAGGTGGGGTCTTTGAAAACGTGTTGCAGCCGTTGCTGCAACTGTTGCATGTCGTGGTTCAAACTGATTTAGTGGAAGGATCCGATGCGCTTCAAGCTACCAAAGTTCATCCAAACAAAAAACGCCTTGCCAACAATGTTGCGCTCAGGCACAAAGCCCCAGTAGCGCGAGTCCAGCGAGTTGTCGCGGTTGTCGCCCATCATGAAGTAGCTGCCCTCGGGCACTTTGCAGGTCACGCCCTCGACGGTGTAGTTGCAGGCCTCGGAACCCGGAAAACGGTCGTTGCCCGGCACAAAGGCGGGCCGATCATCGTCATTGAGCAGGCGGTGCGGCTTATCTCCGAGCTTTTCCTCGTACTGCTTAAAGTAGCGCATGGCGTCTTCGTCAAAAAACTCAGGCACCGATTGGGTCTCGACCACTTGGCCGTTGATCGTCAGGCGCTTGTTCAGATAAGCCACGGTGTCGCCGGGCAGGCCCACCACGCGCTTGATGTAGTCAAGGCTGGGCTTGGGCGGATAGCGAAACACCATCACGTCGCCGCGCTGGGGCTTGGTGCCCTCGGTCACCTTGACGTTGATCACCGGCAGGCGCAGGCCGTAGTGGAATTTGTTCACCAAGATCAGGTCGCCGACCAGCAACGTGGGAATCATGGAGCCCGAAGGAATCTTGAAGGGCTCGACGATAAAAGAGCGCAGAAAGAACACCGAAATGATCACCGGGAACAGCCCAGCGGTCCAATCCAGCCACCAGGGCTGGGCCAAGATATTGGCCTTGGCTTGCGCCACGCTGCTGTCTACCTGGGTGATGCCTTGTTTGGTCAACTCGGCGCGGCGTTGCGTGTCGGCGGCTTCCAGTCGATCAGCCGCAGCAAGGCGCGCAGGCAAAAAGTGGTAGCGCTCAGCAAGCCAGTAGACGCCACTGACCACACTGGCCATGAACAAGAGCAGCGCAAAGTTGCCCTCGACAAAACCCAGGTACCAAGAACCGGCATAGGCCACAAAGGCCCCCAACACCACAGCGGTAAGCGCTTGCATCAATCTTCCACCTGCAAAATTGCCAGGAATGCCTCTTGCGGCACTTCCACGGAGCCAATCTGTTTCATGCGTTTTTTACCTGCTTTTTGTTTCTCAAGGAGCTTTTTCTTGCGCGAAATATCGCCGCCGTAGCACTTGGCCAGCACGTTCTTGCGCAGGGCTTTGATTGTCTCACGCGCAATGATGTTGGGCCCGATAGCGGCCTGGATCGCCACGTCGTACATCTGGCGAGAAATGATCTCGCGCATCTTGGCCACCACCGCGCGGCCGCGGTACTGCGACTGCGTGCGGTGCAGCATGATGGACAGCGCGTCCACCTTCTCCGAGTTGAGCAAAATATCGACCTTGACTACGTCTGCAGCGCGGTATTCCTTGAACTCGTAGTCCATGGACGCATAGCCCCGGCTTACGCTTTTGAGCTTGTCAAAGAAGTCGAGCACGATCTCAGCCAGCGGCATCTCGTACGTCAGCACGACCTGGCGGCCCTTGTAGGCCATGTTCATCTGGATGCCACGCTTCTGGTTGGCCAGCGTCATCACCACGCCCACGTATTCCTGCGGCATGTACAAATGCACGGTCACGATGGGCTCGCGAATTTCGGCGGTCTTGCCGATGTCGGGCATCTTGGACGGGTTCTCGACCATCACCACGGTGCCATCGTTTTTCATGACCTCGTAGACCACGCTGGGCGCGGTGGTGATCAGGTCTTGGTCAAACTCTCGCTCCAGACGCTCCTGCACAATTTCCATGTGCAGCAGGCCCAAAAAGCCGCAGCGAAAACCAAATCCCAGCGCTTGCGACACTTCGGGCTCGTAGTGCAGCGACGCATCGTTGAGCTTGAGCTTTTCCAGCGCGTCGCGCAAAGAGTCGTATTCACTGGCTTCGGTCGGGTACAGGCCGGCAAACACCTGGGGCTGAATTTCTTTAAAGCCGGGCAGGGCTTCAGTGGCCGTTGCAGCAGCGCCTCCGGTGCCTGGTTTGATGAGTGTGACCGTGTCGCCCACCTTGGCCGCTTGCAATTCCTTGATGCCCGCAATGATGTAACCCACCTCGCCCGCTTGCAAAAAAGGGCGCGGCTCGTTGGCGGGCGTGAACACGCCCAGGTTGTCCGCGTTGTACATGGCGCCCGAGGCCATCATCTTGATGCGCTCGCCCTTGGCCAGGCGCCCGTCCACCACCCGCACCAGCATGACCACGCCCACATAGGCGTCAAACCAGCTGTCGATGATCATGGCGCGCAAAGGGCCGTCCGGATTGCCCTTGGGCGCCGGAATCTTGGCCACGATGGCTTCCAGAATTTCGTCAATGCCTACGCCAGTTTTGGCTGAACAGGCAATGGCGTCAGTCGCATCAATGCCAATCACGTCTTCAATCTCGCTGCGCGCGTTATCCAGGTCCGCGTTGGGCAAGTCAATCTTGTTCAGCACCGGCAGCACTTCCACACCCAGCTCGAGCGCGGTGTAGCAATTGGCCACCGTCTGCGCTTCCACGCCCTGACTGGCGTCCACCACCAGCAACGCGCCTTCACAGGCGGACAGCGAGCGGCTCACTTCGTAAGAGAAGTCCACGTGCCCGGGCGTATCAATCAGGTTGAGGTTGTAGGTCTGGCCGTCAGCGGCCTTGTAATGCAGCGCGGCTGTTTGCGCCTTGATGGTGATGCCGCGTTCTTTTTCGATGTCCATCGAGTCCAGCACCTGGGCCTGCATGTCGCGTAACTCCAGTCCGCCACAGCGCTGGATCAGGCGGTCGGCCAGCGTGGACTTACCGTGGTCAATGTGGGCGATGATGGAAAAATTTCTGATGTGTTGCATCAAGCAAGGGCTTCAAAGAGATGGATGAAAAAGTACCGGCCAAAAAAATGGGCGCGTCTTTGAACGAACGCGCCCTGAACCAACAATCTTTGGCAACTGCGAAAGCTGGAAGTTCATTGTAGGCAAAAAGCGGGGAAAGCACAGACCCAAAATACCGGGAAACCAAAGCAAAGCGAATGGAGAATAAAGTTACCAACAACTTATCCACACACTTTCAACAGAGTTTGCGGCAAATCCGCAGATCCACCGAACTTGGCCACCTTCAATTTTGCATCGTGAACTTTTGGCACGCACTTATTACCGCTTGGCGCGAATTTAGCCTCCCATTCTAACGAAAACATGGATGGAAAAGCCCGCTTTCAGCGTCGGTGTCGCCGCTAATAGCCCCTTCACGTACGGGGATTTGCGCCTAGACGCGGCCGAACCGCGCCCCCCCAGTTCAATTAGCCGCCTTAATCACCGCAAACTGTGTCCACTCACCCCGGCGAAAGAGCACGTTCAAGGACTTCTTCTTGTCGTGCTTGGCTAGCGCGGCCTCCAGCTCACGGGCGGAAGCGACTTCAGTGTTGCCCACGGCCAAAATCACATCACCCTCGCGCAAACCGGCGCGGGCCGCAGCCTCGGTGGCAGCGTCAATGCGCACACCCGCCTTGATCTTGAGCTCCTTCTTCTGGGCGTCGGTGAGTTCGCTCACCACCAGGCCGTATTGCTGTCCGGCCACGCCCTTGGGCTTGGGCTCGGGTGCATCGGGTTTGGTGGCCACCTTGTCCGCCTCAATCTCGGCAACCGTGACGTTCAGGTCTTTCATGCTGCCACGTCGAAACACGGTCAATGTCGATTTGGTGCCGGGTTTGATGCTGCCAACAACCCTCGGCAGATCACCCGATTTTTCGATGGCCTTGCCGTCAAACTTGACGATGATGTCGCCCGCTTCCACACCAGCCTTGTCAGCAGGCGCACCGGCTTCCACCCCGGTCACCAACGCGCCCTGCGCTTTGGGCAGCCCCAGCGACTCGGCCACTTCCTTGCTGACCGGCCCAATTTGCACGCCAATGCGCCCACGGCTCACCCGCCCCTGGGTGCGCAGTTGCTCCACCACCCGCACCGCCTCATCCATCGGAATGGCAAAGGAAATGCCCATAAACCCGCCCGAACGCGAGTAAATCTGGCTGTTGATACCGACCACTTCGCCGCGCATATTGATCAGCGGGCCGCCCGAATTGCCGGGATTGATGGCCACATCAGTCTGGATAAAGGGCAAATAATCACCCGTGTCGCGCTGCTTGGCGCTGACGATGCCGGCGGTTACCGTGTTTTCAAGGCCAAAAGGCGAGCCAATCGCCATGACCCACTCGCCCACGCGCAGGCGCTCCACGTCCCCCACCTTGATGGCTGGCAAGCCGGTAGCCTCAATTTTTACCAGCGCCACATCGCTGCGCGTGTCGGCGCCCAAAATCTTGGCTTTGAATTCACGCTTGTCGGTCAGGGTGACCAAGACCTCATCGGCGCCTTCGACCACATGGGCGTTGGTCATGATCAAGCCGTCCGACGAAAAAATGAAGCCCGAGCCCACGCCCTTGGGCTGCTCTTCCTCGGGCGCTGGGCGGTTGGAGCGTGGTGCCTGGCGCGGAATATTGGGCATGGGCAGGCCAAAACGGCGGAAAAACTCCAGCATTTCCTCGTCTCCAGGGCCGCCGGGCGCCGCGCGGGGCACCACTTTTTCCAAGGTGCGGATGTTGACGACCGACGGCCCCACCTGGTCCACCAAATCGGTGAAATCAGGCAAGGTGCGCACCTGGGCCGTGGCGGCTTGCCAGGGCGCCAGGGCCACTGTGACCGTGGTGCAGACCAGCGCCAAAGACGCAGCAACGGTCCGAAGGCGTTGAAAACTCAGGAATGACAGCATATAAATTACCTCAAAGTCGAATCTTGAAAACCGCTTGCGCCTGCGCGCCTGGCTGCAGATGCCCTACGGGGCTCTAGTTGGGGCGCTTGCGGTCCAGTTAAATGGTCAGCAGAAAAAATAGTTGTACCACCGTAGGCCGCCGTCTGTGCGCGCAGGGTTTCCTGCTCCGTGTTGGTGGCGCTGGCGAGCAGCGCCCGGCGCAGAGCCGTCCACGCTGCTGCGCTCTGCGCCCCGCGCTCTAGCCAAAGCCAACGGTCGGCGCCGCTTCGAGCCGCAGCGCCAGCGTGCACCAAGGCCACGGTTTGCAAATCAAGCACCCACCGCAGTGCACAAACCTGCGCCTCCTGCACCGCACGCGCCTGTATCCAGTGCCATTCGCGGCCCGTCCAGCGCAACACCCCCACGGGGCTCTTCCACCAGCGCCAGCCAGCGTGCAGCAAGAGCGCCAAGGCCAGCGCCAGCAGTCCCCACCAAGCGGCGGGAGCAACTTGGCCCCACAAGAAAAAAAGCAAGAGGAGGTGGATCGCCGCAGCCAGCACCAGCAAGACGGCGTGCGCCCTGCCCCGCCCAAGGCGCCATTGCGCGGCAGGTGGCAGGTGCATCTCAGGGCGCCCGGAACTGGAGCGAGTCGTTCGCGGCGCTGGGCCTAAACCCGCTTAAAGACCAGTGCGCCGTTGGTTCCGCCAAAGCCGAAATTATTCTTCAGAGCGTATTCAATGGGCATGTCACGCGCCACGTTGGCGCAGTAATCCAGGTCGCAGTCCGGATCTTGGTTAAAGATATTGATCGTGGGCGGGCTCTTTTGGTGGTGCAGCGCCAGCACGGTAAACACCGACTCGATACCACCGGCGCCACCGAGCAAATGCCCGGTCATTGATTTGGTGGAGTTGACGACCACGCGCTTGGCGTGCTCGCCCAGCGCCGCCTTGATGGCGTTGGTCTCGTTGGTGTCGCCCAGCGGCGTGGACGTGCCGTGGGCGTTCAAGTAGTTGATCTGGTCGGCATTGACACCGGCATTGCGCATGGCCGTGACCATGGCGCGGCGCGGACCGTCCATATTAGGCGCCGTCATATGACCGGCGTCAGCGCTCATGCCAAAGCCAGCCAGCTCGGCATATATCCGGGCGCCACGGGCTTTGGCGTGCTCGTACTCTTCCAAGACCATCACACCGCCGCCCTCACCCAGCACAAAACCATCGCGGTCTTTGTCCCAGGGGCGCGAAGCGGTGGCCGGGTCGTCGTTGCGGGTGCTCAAGGCGCGCATGGCGGCAAAACCGCCCACGCCCAGTGGCGAAACGGTGGCTTCTGAGCCACCGGCTACCACCACGTCGGCGTCGCCGTACTCGATCATGCGTCCGGCCTGGCCAATGCAATGCAAGCCCGTGGTGCACGCCGTGGCAATCGCCAGGTTCGGGCCTTTGAAGCCAAAACGCATGGACACGTGTCCTGCGGTCATGTTGATGATGGACGCCGGCACAAAAAACGGCGAAATGCGCCGTGGTCCGCGTGCGGTGTATTCGATATTGGTGTTTTCGATCATCGGCAGGCCGCCGATGCCCGAGCCGATCACGCAGGCGATGCGTGTGGCTTCTTCTTCTCCGAGCGCGTCGCCGGTGGAAAGACCGGCGTCTTCAACCGCCTGGACGGCTGCAGCGATGCCGAAATGGATGAAACTGTCCATGGCCCGCGCGTCCTTGGCGCTGATGTAGCGCTCAAGCTCAAATCCACGCACTTCGCCCGCAATCTTGCAGGCAAAGGCCGATGTGTCAAATTTCGTAATCAGGCCGATGCCCGATTGACCTGCAAGCAGGTTGGCCCACGCCTGTTCCACCGTATTACCTACGGGACTGACGCAACCCAAACCAGTAACCACCACGCGACGACGGGACATATTCACCTGTTTTGAACTTTGCTGCAATGAAACGCTGCATTGCTGCAGCTGTTACGTAAGCCCCGGTTAGTGGCTTTGCATCCAGCAACCAGGAGCCCGTACGCCCACCTGAAACTGCAGGCACCGCTTGCGCGGCGCCGACACCTCAGGCCTTTTTGTGGGTCGTGGCGTAGTCCACGGCGTTTTGCACCGTGGTGATTTTTTCTGCGTCTTCGTCAGGAATTTCGATGCCGAATTCGTCTTCAAGCGCCATTACCAGCTCCACAGTGTCGAGCGAGTCGGCACCCAGATCGGCGACGAAGGCCTTTTCGTTGGTGACTTGGGACTCTTCAACGCCGAGCTGCTCGGCAATGATTTTTTTGACACGTACTTCGATATCGCTCATGGATTCCCTCTGAGGGTTGTGAAACAGACCGTAATTTTACCAGTCCAAAGTCGGGAGACTTTGCACCGGCGGCCGAACGGACACATCGACCGAAACTAAACGCGTACTTTACATGTACATGCCACCGTTGACATGCAATTCCTGGCCCGTTACGTACGAGGCCTCGGGCGAGGCCAAATAGGCCACTGCGTGGGCAATGTCAGAAGGCTTGCCAAGATGACCCAAAGGGATCTGGCTTTGCAGCGCAATTTGCTGCTCTTGCGCCAGACCGGCAGTCATGTCGGTTTCGATAAAGCCGGGGGCTACGCAGTTGACAGTGATCTTGCGCGAACCCAATTCACGCGCCAGCGCGCGGGTCATGCCAGCCACACCGGCTTTGGCTGCAGCGTAATTGGCCTGGCCGGGATTGCCAGAGGCGCCCACCACCGAGGTGATGTTGATGATGCGCCCGTAGCGTTGCTTCATCATGGGGCGCATGACGGCGCGGCTCATGCGGAACACGCCTTTGAGATTGGCGTCAATCACCGCGTCCCAATCGTCGTCTTTCATGCGCATGGCCAGGTTGTCGCGGGTGATACCGGCGTTGTTGACCAGCACCTGGATGCTGCCCCACTCTTTCACAACCGCATCGACCAAGGCGTCCGCAGAAGGGCCGTCCGTCACATTCAAAACGCGCCCGGCGCAGCCAGGAAACTCTGCCAGCGCTTGTGCCACGGCAGCAGCACCGGCTTCAGTAGTTGCGGTGCCGACCACGCGCAAGCCTTTGCGTGCCAACTCCGATGCGATGGCTGCGCCAATGCCGCGCGATGCACCGGTAACCAGGGCGACCTGACCGGCAAAAACGATTTGTGTCATGCCAGTGCTCCTTGGGCGTCCGCCAGTGAGGCGGGATCAAACATAGCCACGCCCTTCAACTCGGGATCAATGCGCTTGACCATACCGGCGAGCACCTTGCCCGGGCCGCATTCAACCAGGTGCGCAATGCCGCGCGCCTTGAGGGCCTGCACGGTTTCCACCCAGCGCACCGGGCCAAAGGCCTGGCGGTACAGCGCGTCGCGAATGCGGGCAATGTCGGCCTCAACCGTGACGTCTATGTTGTTGACCAAGGCGATTTGCGGCGCCGCAAATTCAATTTCCGCCAGTCGCTGCTGCAGTTTTTGCGCCGCAGGCAACATGAGCGAGGAGTGAAACGGGGCGGACACGGGCAATATCAAAGCGCGCTTGGCGCCGTTGGCCTTGAGCACTTCGCAGGCACGGTCCACCGCCGCCTTGCTGCCTGAGATGACGGTTTGTGAGGGGTCGTTGAAGTTGGCCGCTTCCACCACTTCGGCCGATGCCGCGCCAAACTCCTGCGTCACTTCGGCGCACAGGGCGGCTACGCGCAGCGCGTCCATGCCCAAAATAGCAGCCATGGCGCCCACGCCCACGGGCACGGCGTCTTGCATGGCTTGGGCGCGCAAGCGCACCAGTGGCGCGGCTTGGGCCAGCGTCAACGAGCCCGCCGCCACCAGCGCTGCATATTCGCCCAGGGAATGGCCGGCCACGGCCTGTGGCGCCACGCCCACTTCGGCCATCCACACCCGGTAAGCGGCCACGCCAGCGACCAGCATCACCGGCTGGGTGTTGGTGGTCAGCGCCAGGGCTTCTTTGGGGCCTTCGTGAATGAGTTGGGCCAGGTCTTCACCCAGCGCATCCGAGGCTTCTTGCAGGGTTTGGCGCACCACGGCGTGGTCGCCCCAGGCGTCGAGCATGCCGACGGACTGCGAACCCTGTCCGGGAAAAATAAAGGCAAAAGGTTTCATTGGGTTTTCGCGCAAGAAAGTAAGTGTCTTGACTAGAACAAAAGACTAGAAATCAAGGAGCACCGCGCCCCAGGTAAAGCCGCCGCCCACGCCTTCAAGCAGCAGAGTTTGGCCGGGCACAATTTGGCCGCTGCGCACGCCGTGGTCCAGCGCCAGCGGAATGGACGCCGCCGAGGTGTTGCCGTGCTGGCCCACGGTGACGATGACCTTGTCCATAGGCAGCTTGAGCTTTTTGGCCGTGCTTTGCATGATGCGGATATTGGCCTGGTGCGGCACCAGCCAGTCAATGTCGGCCTCGGTCTTGCCTGCTTTTTGCAATACAGCGCGGGCAGCGCTTTCCAGCACGCCCACCGCCAGCTTGAAGACCGACTGACCCGCCATTTGCAGCAAGGGCAAGCCAGAGACCGCGCCGCCGCTCACATGGCCTGGCACGCACAAGAGATCCACGTGCTTGCCGTCGGCATGCAGGTCGCTGGACAAAATGCCCGGGGTGTCGGAGGCTTCCAGCACCACGGCGCCTGCGCCGTCGCCAAACAAAACGCAGGTGCTGCGGTCATTGAAGTCCAGAATGCGCGAGAAAATTTCGGCGCCGACCACCAGCGCACAACGTGCCGTGCCAGACTTGATAAGTGCGTCCGCCACGGTCAGCGCATAGACAAAACCGCTGCACACCGCCTGCACGTCAAAGGCCGCGCCGCCTGCTGCACCGAGCTTGCCTTGCAAGATGCAGGCCGTGGACGGGAACACCATATCGGGTGTGGACGTGGCGACGATGATGAGGTCAATGTCTTGCGGCGTGCGCTTGGCTGCTTGCAAGGCGTTTTTGGCGGCTTCAAGCGCCAGGTCGCTGCTGAACACGCCTTCACTGGCAAAGTGGCGGGCGTGGATGCCGCTGCGCTCGACAATCCAGTCGTCTGAAGTCTCAATGCCCTTGGCGCCGAGTTGGGCCACCAGGTCGGCATTGGTCAGTTTGTGGGGAGGAAGGTAGCTTCCGGTGCCGGTAATGCGTGAATATCTGCTCATGGGAGGGAGGGGACGGCGTTTTCTGTGTCAGTGTGCAAGCCCGCTAAGAGCGGGGCCGCGTGCGCGAGCCGCGTCTGCACGCGCTCAAGCAGCTTGTGGTCCACCGCATCATACGCCCGCGATAACGCATTAGCGAAGGCCAAACTGTCAGCCGAACCGTGGCTTTTGAACACCACGCCGCGCAAGCCCAGCAGCGCAGCGCCGTTGTGGCGCCCCGGGTCAATGCGGCCTTTGAGCGCAGACAAAACCGAATACGCGGTCAACGCCGCGAATTTGGTAAAAATATTCTTTGAAAACTCCGCTTTCAAAAAACCACCAATCATGCTGGCCAGGCCTTCGCCGGTTTTAAGCGCCACATTGCCCACAAAACCGTCGCACACCACGAGATCGACCGTGCCTTTGAAGATATCGTTGCCTTCGACGTTGCCAAAGAAATGCAGGTCACCGGCCAGTGCTGCGGCGCGCATCAGGTCGCCAGCTTCGCGGATGGTCTCGTTGCCTTTGATGATTTCCGAGCCAATATTGAGCAAACCTACCGAAGGGTCGGGCTTGTTTTGCATCACCGAGACCAGGGCCGAACCCATGACGGCGAACTGCAGCAACTGCGGCGCGGTGCAGTCCACATTGGCACCCAAATCGAGCACCGTGGTGGCACCGCCCAGAGCGTTGGGAATCTGGCCCGAGAGCGCCGGGCGCTCGATGCCGTCCAGGGTTTTGAGCAGGTAGCGGGAAATCGCCATCAAGGCGCCGGTATTGCCAGCGGACACCGCCGCCTGGGCGCTGCCGTCTTTGACCTGCTGTACCGCCACGCGCATGGAAGAGTCTTTCTTCTTGCGCAGCGCCACTTCAAGGGGGTCGTCCATGGTGACGACTTCGCTGGCCCCGACCAACGTAACGCGGGGGTGCGAAAAGCCCCGCAAGGCATCGGGCAAACCTACCAGCACCAAATGGGCCTCGGGCCGCGCGTCCAGAAACTTGCGGCAGGCCGCCAAGGTTACCGATGGGCCATGGTCGCCCCCCATGCAGTCAACGGCAATGGTGATCATGCCGATGGGGCCTGTGGCGCAGAAAACGGGAATAAATGCACGCTCAAAAAAGAAAAAAGCCCGACGCTACACAGCATGCAGCTTCGGGCTTTTCGCCTAAGTGGGATTTAGGCTTCAGACTTGGTCTTCAGCACCTTGCGACCACGGTAGAAACCGGTGGGGCTGATGTGGTGGCGCAGATGGATTTCGCCGGTGGTAGGTTCCACAGCGATGCCGGGCACGACCAAAGCGTTGTGCGAACGGTGCATGCCGCGCTTGGAGGGGGATTTTTTGTTTTGCTGAACTGCCATGGTGGGCTCCTGGTCAAAAGTGCTGCGGGACCCGCAACACGGTAGGTTGGTTAAAACGCACTGCCAGTCCTAGCCGCGCGGTAAGCCCACAATTATAGCCCAAGGCAAGCGCTCAAACCGCGTCGCCGAAACAGGCGCGCCGGGTCTAGCCCTTGGGGATTTTCAGTCCCGCCAAGGCTGCGAACGGATTGGGCTTGTCCTCGGGCTCTTGGTAATCTGCATCCGCCACCCGGAGCTTGACGGGCTGGGGACAGACCGCGTGCTTGGGCGAGGCGGGCAAGTCCATCAACAACTCGTCTTCCACCAGCTCCAGCAGGTCAAAGTCTGGGCTCAGCACCAGCACATCCTCTTCGGCGTCTTCGTCCTCGATCTGCGCCTGGGCTTCAGACTCGACGAAGCGGAACTCGCGCTCGAAGGCTATTTCTTCTTCCACCGGGCCCAGGCAGCGCTGACACACCATGGTCAGGCGCGTGCTCGCAGACAAGACGAGCCAGGGTGCAGAGGCGCCGGCGCTGGTGGAACGCATTTCGCCTTGCGCCTGGAAGTGCACTTCGCAAGCTTCGGCGCCCGGCTGCTGAAATTCATGTAGACGGTCGAATTGCGCCAGCGGCTCCACGCCCTCCAGGCTGGCCTGGGTCTTGGCGAAATTAAGAACAGAGAGTTTGCGCGGATTAAATTTCGGGTGCATGACGGCAGTGTAAGAGAATCGCCGCATGCATTTACCCCTTCCCCGCCCCCTCGTTTTGGGCTCGACCTCGGTCTACCGCCGCCAGCTGCTCGAACGCCTGGGCCTCCCCTTTACCGTCGCCGCGCCCGGCGTGGACGAGACGCCCCAGGCTGGCGAGGCCCCCGCCGCATTGGCGAGCCGCTTGGCACTTGCCAAGGCGCGCGCAGTGGCCGCGCAATTTCCGGGCAGCATTGTGATTGGCTGTGACCAGGTGGCAGACCTCAATGGCGAGAGCCTGGGCAAACCGGGCGACCATGCACGCGCCACAGCACAGCTGCGCCGCATGCGCGGCCAGACCGTGATTTTTCAGACCGCCATGGCCGTGGTGTGCCAAGACACCGGTTTTTGCAGCGAGGCGCTAGCGCAGGTGCGTGTGAAATACCGTGATTTGTCTGATCAGGAGATTGAGTTCTATCTGCGCGCCGAAGAACCTTATGACTGCGCGGGCAGTTGCAAAAGCGAAGGCCTGGGGATTGCGCTGCTGCACAGCATTGACAACGACGACCCCACGTCCCTGGTCGGTTTGCCGCTGATTCGCCTGAGCAGCATGTTGCGCGCCGCAGGCCTTCCTTTGTTGGGTGGCGCATGAGCTCGGCGCCCGGCCGACTGTACCTGGTCCCCGCACCGCTGGACTTTGGCTGCGCGCAGCAAAGCCCGCTGGAAGATTCCATGCCCCTGCAGACCCTGCGCGTGGCCGCGTCGCTGCAGCACTGGGTGTGCGAAAACGCCAAATCCACCCGCGCCTACCTCAAGCGCGTGGGTGAAGTTATGCCACTGGCAGCCCCGATACAGGCGCAAACGCTGCTGGAGCTGCCGCGCGAGGTGCACAAAAAAGGCGACCACCAGGGCGGTTTTGATGCGCGCCCCTTGCTGGCCGCCGCGCTGCAAGGCCACGACGTGGGCTTGGTTAGCGAGGCTGGCATGCCGGCGGTGGCCGATCCGGGCTCATCGGTGGTGCGCGCCGCCCACCAACTGGGCCTTGCGGTGGTGCCGCTGGTCGGGCCCGTGTCGCTGCTCTTGGCGCTGGCGGCCAGCGGCTTGAACGGTCAAAATTTTGCGTTTGTCGGTTATGTGCCCAGCGACGCCGCCGAGCGGGCGCAGCGAGTCAAGGCGCTGGAGGCGCTGGCGCTCAAAACGCAGCAAACCCAGCTGTTTATTGAAACACCCTACCGCAACCAGGCCTTGCTGGCGACTTTGCTGCAAACCCTGCAGCCCGGTACACGGCTGGCAATTTCGAGCGGGCTGACACTGCCCAGTGCCCGCAACCTGAGCGCGGACGTAAAAACCTGGAAGTCGCGGGCTTGGGCGCTGGACAACGCCACGCCCACCGTGTTTGCGATTGGGCCTTAACCTAATCTAACGCAGCGCGGGCGCAGTGCGCAGGGCTTGGGCCATGGATTCGCCCATGGACGCACCAAAGCGTTTGACCAGGCGTTCGGCCACGTTGTCGCGCCGGGTGTAGTCAATGATCTCGGGCGCTTTGACGATTTCACGCGCCACAAAGTCCAGGTTGCCCAATTGGTCGGCCAAGCCCATTTGCACCGCTTGGTCGCCGGTCCAGAACAAGCCGCTGAACGTCTCCGGGGTTTCTTTCAGGCGGTCGCCCCGCCCGGCCTTGACCGCGCCGATGAACTGCTGGTGAATCTGGTTGAGCATGGCTTGCGCAAATTCGCGCTGTTTTTCGGTCTGCGGGCTAAACGGGTCCAAAAAGCCCTTGTTTTGCCCCGCCGTCATCAGCCGGCGCTCCACGCCGAGCTTGTCCATCAGACCGGTAAAGCCAAAACCGTCCATCAGCACGCCAATGCTGCCCACCACGCTGGCCTTGTCCACAAAAATCTGGTCGGCGGCCACGGCGATGTAATAGGCGGCTGAGGCGCAGGTTTCTTCCACCACCACATACACCGGCTTCTTGTGCAACACCTTCAGGCGGCGAATCTCGTCGTTGATGATGCCGGCCTGCACCGGGCTGCCACCCGGCGAGTTGACCAGCAAGACCACGGCTTGCGCGCCTTCGTCTTCAAAGGCGCTGCGCATGGACGAGACGATCAGTTCGGCATTAGCCTCGCTGGTTGAGGAAATTTCACCTTTGATTTCCACCACGGCCGTGTGCGGGCGGGTGATATCGGCGTTGTGCACGCCGCCGCGGTCCATGCCTAACCAGACCAAGGCCACGAGGAACACCAGCCAAGCGGTACGCAAGCCGTACTTCCAGCGCCGCGCGCTGCGTTGCTCGGCCAGCGTGGCGTCCATCCACTTTTCGATGGCCGAGCGCTCCCAGTTGGGGCTCGCGCTGGGCGCAGTGGTCGGCGGGCTTGCGGGCGTCGCGGCGGCAGGCTGTTCTAGGGAGGGTTCGTTGTCGTTCATATTAGAAGGCGATAGGCTGAAGTTGAGGGGCAGTATGCCAGTGGACGACGCCGCTTTGTTCACTCAGGTCGATTTTGACCAAGCCGTGCCGGCACGGGCCGGACATGCATCGGCCGGTGGCGGGCGCGTACAAGGCGCCATGGGTGGCGCAAATCAGCCAGCGCCCGGTGGTGTCGAAAAAACGGTTGGGCTGAAAGTCCATTTCCATGGCCACATGGGCGCAGCGGTTGAGGTAGGCGTGCACCTGGCCTTCAAAGCGCACCGCAAATGCCCAGCAGCTCAGGCCTTGGTACACCACGTCAAAAGGCACGGCCAAGCCGCCATCGACCAAGTCGCCTGAACTGCACAGCGCAATGCGTTCGAATTCCGGGCTCATGGCTACCATCGTGGCTACCAATCAGGCGTGTTCCAGCATCCACTGGTGCAGCTCGGCGGCTGAATGCGCCACAAACAGCGGATTCAAGGCGGCAAGCGCTGGCGTGTCATGCGCGCCGTAGCTCACGCCCACGGCTGCGCAACCGGCGTTGATGGCCATTTGCAGGTCATGCGTGGTGTCGCCCACCATCAGGGTGCGCTCGGGCGACACGCCCAGCTCCGCCATCAGCTCGTGCAACATGCGGGCGTCGGGCTTGCCCGCCGTCTCGTCGGCCGTGCGCGAGGCGTGAAACACATCTTTGAGCGCCACGTGGGCCAGCGCCTGGTTCAGGCCCCAGCGGCTTTTGCCGGTGGCAACGGTCAAAAAGTGCTGGCGCTGGCGCAAATCGTCCAGCATGCCCAGCACGCCAGGAAACAGGGTGATATCGCCCTGGTGCAGAGAATAGTGGTGCTTGTAGCGCTCGCCCAGCAAGGGGTATTTTTCTTTGGGCACGTCGGGCGCTGCGTGCGCCAGGGCCTGCATCAGGCCCAAGCCAATGACGTAAGAGGCGTCCGCGTCACTGGGCACCGCCCCGCCCACGTCGCCCACGGCGCGCTGGATGCTGCGGGTGATGATGGCGGTGGAATCAAACAGGGTGCCGTCCCAGTCAAAGGCGATCAGGTCAAAGCGGCGCGCGTGCGCTGCGGTTTTAGTTGGGTTCATGGGCAGAAATGCTGGGGCTAGGGCTGGGGCTGGACGCCCCGGAGTTGGAAGAATCGGAAACGTTATCCATGATGGCCACGGGCGCATGCGAGCCGACGCGGGCCGCAGGCAACACATCCTGCAAAAAAGTGGCCAGCTCGGGCGGCAGCGCGGCGTGCAGTTCCATCCGTTGACCGGTGGCCGGGTGGTCGCACTGCAGGCGCCAGGCGTGCAAAAACATGCGTTTAAGCGAATGCGCGCCGGTTGCGCGGGCCAGCGCCTTGTTGCGCTCGAAGTCGCCGTACTTGTCATCACCCACGATCGGCATGCCCTCGGACGCCAGATGCACCCGGATTTGGTGGGTGCGGCCGGTTTTGATGGTCACTTCCAGCAGCGAATAAGGCTGCGGCGCGCCAGGGGTCGTGGAGCTGTTGACTTTGACTAAGGTTAGCGACGGCATGCCGTCGGGGTCGTCTTTGGACACCACTTTGACCCGGCGCTCGCCCTCGCCCTTGCCGCCATCGGTATCGAGCAGGTATTTGTGCAGGGGTTTGTCCAGCACCTTTTTGTTGCTCGGCCACTGGCCCAATGCGAGCGCCAGGTAGGTTTTGCCGGTTTCCCGGTCGCGGAACTGGGCTTGCAGGTGTTTGAGCGCACTGCGTTTTTTGGCGACCAGCAAGATGCCGCTGGTTTCTCGGTCCAGGCGGTGCACCAGCTCCAGGAACGGCGCTTGCGGCCGGGCCATGCGCAATTGCTCGATGACGCCAAAACTCACGCCCGAGCCGCCATGCACGGCCACGCCCGCCGGTTTGTCGATGGCCAAAAGGTGCGCGTCTTCAAACAAGACCGCAAAGTTCTTGGCCGGCACGTGTTTTGACGCGCCCTCAGACATAGCTTGAGCTTTGTCGGCGGCGCGCTCGGACACGCGCACTGGCGGCAAACGCAGCACGTCACCCACATGCACCCGGGTGTCGGCGCTGGCGCGCCCCTTATTGATGCGCACCTCGCCGCTGCGGATGATGCGGTAGATGTGCGTCTTGGGCACGCCCTTGAGCTGGCGCATCAGGTAGTTGTCCAGGCGCTGGTCGCTGCCGTTTTCATCGACTGTGAGCCACTGCACGGCGGCGCCAACCCCGGCGGGGGCGCTTGCAATCGGCGTGGCGGCGTTGGCCCCTATAATGTGTTTCACTAGCGTTTTGCCGTAAGTGGTTGATTTGGTTGGAGTTTAGTCCACCCCCCACAAATTGCCGCGCTAGCCGGTCGATGCCGCCTTGCTGCATTGCTTGCAAACCACCCGCCAGATGCGGTTGGTGGCCAGCACACAACACGGTCAAGCCGAAGAATTGAACCCCTGATACGGAATACCCAAAATTCCCAGACCCCCTCGGTCTGGGAATGGAATGAAACGAGAGATGTGTGTTGAAGCCCTTGAAAACTTTGTGCCTGCGGAGCGCCTGCGCCCCGTTTGTTGGCGCGTTTGAGGCATTGCCAGCCGGCTGCGGGGCACCAAGTGCTGCACGCCGGGCTGTAACAACCCACATCCACCCCCTCGTCCCCATCCCTGCGCCTACGCTTCGTCACCTCGTGTGATTCGAAGTTCTCCGGCAATTCCTCCTCAGTTCAGTTTTTCGGTTCAGGCATCGTTGGCCCATTTTGGGCAACTGACAACTGAAAAGGACGCACTCCATGAAACGGATGCTAATCAACGCCACGCAGGCTGAAGAACGCCGCCTGGCCATTGTCGACGGACAGAAACTCCTCGACTACGAAATCGAAATCGAAGGGCGCGAGCAGCGCAAGGGCAATATCTACAAGGCCGTCGTCACCCGCGTCGAGCCCTCGCTGGAAGCCTGCTTTGTTGACTACGGCGAAGACCGCCACGGCTTCTTGCCGTTCAAAGAAATCTCCAAGATGTACTTCCAGCAAGGGGTGTCGGCCA
>CANGHQ010000005.1 GCA_947453585.1 Burkholderiales bacterium
GTCTTCATCCCACCGAGCGCCTCCAGTCCCACCTTCGCCTTGAACTCCGGTGGATGAAATTTCCGCTTCTTTGATTCAGTCATTGGTAACCCGTTTCTTTAGACAGTGTCCCACTTAAACAGCTGTCCCAAATTCCGGGTCCACTTCATCCCACGTAACCGGGCGCTGGGGGCGCAACCCAGGCCACCGGTGTAATCGGTACGGGCCATAAAAACAGATACGCTAGTCCGAGCAGTGGCAAGGGCGCCAGTGCCTTGAAGGCCTTTTTCATGGAGTCTCCCGTAGTTTGTCGCTTTATACCCCGTATCGGCGTGTCCACTCAAGTTCCAGCGGATGTACCCAGGATCCGTGCGGCTCTGGCAGCGTGGGCGCGCTCGCAGTAAGTGCGCCTGCTTGCTTCTTGGCCTGGAAAAATAGTTGTTCTGCCGCCGGTAAACGGCGCACATCCAGCACGGTGGGGTCACCCCAGATGGCGATATCGGCTTTGCGCGCCTGGGCCTGCGGGCTGAGTAGAAAGTTGGCCAGCACTTGTGCGCCAGCGCGGGCGCCGGCATTAAAGGGAATGGCCAGAAAGTGGGTATTGCCAATGGTGCCGCCAGTGAACTGGAAGCTCACGGTGCTGGGCGCGAGGCGCTGGGCGGCGATCTCGTTGGCGGCTTCGTTGGGGTTAAAAGTCAGGGCCAGCAGTAATTCGCCGTCGGCCATCATTTGCCGCTGCGCTGCGGCGCTGCTGGGAAATTGCTTGCCCTTGCGCCAGAGATGCGGATGCAAGGCGTCCAGGGTACGCCACAGGGGCGCGCTCATCCGCGCAAAGCCGTCTGCTGTCACAGCTTGGTAGAACACGCCGTGCTCGGACTTCGGCGCCAGGTCGAGCAACATTTGCTTGAGGAAGGTTGTGCCGTGGAAGTCGGGCGGACGCGGATAACTGCTGCGACCGGGATGCTGGGCGGCAAACGCCAGCCAGGCTGCAAGGTCGCGCGGGGGCTGGGGCACGCGTTTGGCGTCGGCCATATAGGTGAGCTGGGCCATGCCCCAGGGCGCTTCCATGCCTTCCACGGGTTCGGCAAAGTCAAGCCGGGTGGTGGGTTTGCCCACGGTGTCAACGTAGGCAAAAGACGGCAACTGCTCGGCAAACGGGCCGAAAAGCAGGCCTTCGCGCTTCATTGTCAAAAAATTTTCGCCGTTGATCCAAATCAGGTCAACGCTTCCCTCTAACTTGGCGGCGGCTTTCTCATTGCGCACGCGCTTCACGACATCGGCAGCGTCGCTGACCTTGACGTGCACCAAGCGAACGCTAAAACGCTGCAGCACCTGCTCGCCCGCCCATTGGATGTAGGCGTTGATGGTGGGCGCGCCGCCCCAGGCGTTGAAGTAAACGGTCTGTCCCCGGGCTTGTTCCAAGATGCGGGTCCAGGCGGGAGTGTCTGCGTGGGACGCCATGGGCAGCATGCCACTGGCCGCGCCGCCCGCAGCAGCCAGCCAACCCAGCGCTGTGCGCCGCGTAGGCGCCGCGATGAGAGGGCGGTTGTTGTGCGCTGCGCGGTGTTTCATTCCAGCAGCGCTTGGGCGAATTCACGGGCGTTGAAGGTTTCGAGTTCCTCCAACTTTTCACCTACGCCAATAAAGTAGACCGGCACCGGCCGCTCGCGGGCAATGGCTGCGAGCACGCCGCCTTTGGCCGTGCCGTCGAGTTTGGTGATGATGAGGCCGGTCAGGCCCAGGGCGTCGTCAAAGGCGCGCACCTGGGCGAGGGCGTTTTGGCCGGTGTTGCCGTCGATCACCAGCAGCACTTCTTGCGGGCATGCATCGAGGCCCGAGGCTTCGCCAGCCTTTTGCACCACGCGTTTCATCTTTTTGAGCTCTTCCATCAGGTGCAGCTGCGTGGGCAAACGCCCGGCGGTGTCGATTAGCACCACGTCTTTTTTGCGCGCCTTGCCGGCGCAAACGGCGTCGTAGCTCACAGCGGCCGGGTCGCCGCCTTCTTGGCTGACGATTTCTACCGTGTTGCGCTCTGCCCAGACGGTGAGCTGCTCGCGCGCAGCCGCGCGGAAGGTGTCGGCTGCGGCCAGCAGCACGGTAGCGCCTTCGTCGGCCAGGCGGTGGGTGAGTTTGCCGATCGAGGTGGTCTTGCCCGCGCCGTTGACCCCCGCGACCATGACGACCGTGGGCTGTTGTGGGCCGAGCATGAGCGGTTTTTCCAGAGGCGCGAGCAGCTGGGTCAGGCCGTCAATGAGCAGGGCTTTGAGCTGCGCCGGGGTTTCAGCCTTGGTGTCTTTGGCCTTGCGGCGCAGATCGGCAATCAGGGTTTGCGTGGCGGCGACACCGGCGTCGGCCATCAACAGGGCGCTTTCCAGGTCTTCAAACAGCGCCTCGTCAATGCGCGTGCCGCCAAATACGGATGAAATGCCTGCAGCTGTTTTGCCCAGCCCGGCTTTGAGGCGGGTCAGCCAGCTCTGGCGGGCTGCATGCGCTGGTGTGGATTCTGGTGCCGGTGCCGTTACGAGTGCTGGTACGGGGGCGACCGCATTCGCGCTGGTGCGCGCAGGCTGCGCTGCCGTCTTTACGTCGGGCGCGGCTAACGCTTCAACAGGGGGGTTTTTTTTGAAAAAGCTGAACATGGTGTGCGTTCTTAGAATGCACCATTCTATGAAACACCTTACCTCGATCCTGGTCGTATTCGAATTGATTTTGAGCGCGTCGCGCCTGCGCTTGGCAGGGCGTGCTTGCGCTGCCTTGGTGGCAACAAGCCTGGTCGGGCCAGGGGCCTGGGCCGCACCCGACCCGTCCCAGCAATTCACCCTGCGCAACGGCATGACGTTGATCGTCAAACCCGACCACCGCGCCCCTACGGCGGTGCACATGCTCTGGGTACGGGTGGGCTCGATGGACGAGGTGGACGGCACCTCGGGCGTGGCCCATGTGCTGGAACACATGCTATTCAAGGGCACGCCCACGGTTAAGGCCGGGGATTTTTCGCGCCGGGTTGCGGCCTTGGGCGGGCGCGAAAACGCCTTTACCAACAAGGACTACACCGGCTACTACCAGCAGATACCAGCGGCGCGCCTGGCTGATGTGATGCAGTTGGAGGCCGACCGCTTTGCCAACAACCAGTGGAGCGATGAGGACTTTCGCAAGGAACTCGAAGTGGTCAAGGAAGAGCGCCGCCTGCGCACCGAGGACAACCCGCACGCGCGCCTGTTTGAGGCCCTGACGGCCACCACTTTTCAAACGTCTCCCTACCGCCGCCCGGTGGTGGGCTGGATGAGCGATCTGGAATCCATGGTGCCGGAGGACGCGCGCGCCTTTTACCGCCGCTGGTACACGCCAGCCAACGCGGCGATTGTGGTGGCGGGTGACGTAGAACCGCAGGCGGTGTTTGCGCTGGCCGAAAAATACTTCGGTGGCATTGCCAGCGCGCCATTGCCTGAGCGCAAGCCGCGCCAGGAGCCCGCGCAAAGCGGGCTGCGCCGACTCGACTTCAAGGCGCCGGCGGAGCAGGCCTATGTGGCGCTGGCCTTCAAGGTGCCAGGCATCCGGCCCGGTGCACCGGGCGCTGAGCTGTGGGATGCGCAAGCGCAAGACGCTTTGGCGCTGACGGTCTTGTCGGCGGTGCTCGACGGCTACGAGGGCGCCCGACTGGATCGCGCCCTGACGCAGTCCGACGACCATGTGGCTGACAGCGCCGGTGCGCATTACGGCGCCACGGCGCGCGGGCCGGTAACCTTTATGGTGTCGGGCGTGCCGGCTGGCGGCAAGAGCAGTGCGGCATTAGAGGCGGCCTTGCGCGCACAGCTCAAACGCGTGGCCGATGAGGGCATTAGCGATGCAGAACTCAAGCGTGTGGTGAACCAGTGGACCGCTGGTGAGGTCTACCAGCAAGACAGCGTGTTCAACCAGGCGCGCATGCTGGGCGCCAACTGGACCATGGGCCTGCCCCTGGGCTTTGAGGCTGACATGCTGGAGCGCCTGCGCGGCGTCACCCCGGCGCAAGTGCAGGCGGTGGCAGCGCGCTATTTTGGCGACGACGAACTCACCGTGGCCACCCTGCTGCCCCAGCCGCCCGACCTGAAACGCAAACCGCGCACCCCCTTGCCTGGCGCCCGGCATTGAACTGGCTCACTCGAACCATGCACCTCACCACCCGTATTTTTGCCTTGGCCCGTCGGGGCCTGCTGGCCCTGCTGCTTGCGCCCGCCGCCTGGGCCGCCTTGCCCATCGAACACTGGACGCACGCCAGTGGCGCCCAGGTTTATCTGGTGCAAAGCCCGGGTATTCCGATGGTCGATGTGCAGCTCGACTTTGATGCGGGTGACCGGCGCAGCCCGGTGGGCAAAACTGGCTTGGCTGGGGTGATGGCATCGGCCACGCGCAATGGCGTCAAGGCCGCAGCGGGCCAAAGCGCGCTGGACGAAAACGCCCTGGGTGAGGCCTGGGCCGATTTGGGAGCGTCTTTTTCGGCCAACGCGGGCAGCGACCGCCTGACCTTTGCACTGCGCAGCCTGAGCTACCCCGACGTGCTGGCCCAAGCCAGCGCCCTGGCCGCACGCCAGTTGGGCGAACCAGCCTTCCCGGACAAGCTCTGGCAGCGTGACCGCCCCAAGATGATTGCCAGCATCAAAGAGGCCAACACCCGGCCAGCTACCGTGGCTGCCCGCGCATACGGCAAAGCGGTTTACGGCAACCACCCCTATGGCCGCGAGACGACCGAAGCAGATCTCAATTACATCAGTAGCGCCGACATGCAGGCCTTGCACGCGCAGGCTGTACGCGCCTGCTATGCGCGCATCAGCATGGTGGGCGCCGTGGACCGCGCGCAGGCCGATGCGCTGGTGGCCACGCTGCTCGCGCGCTTGCCCCAAGGCAACTGCCCGGCGCTGGGTACGGTGGAAGAAGTGCAACCCCTCAGCGGCCCGTCTGAGCAGCGCATTGCCTTTGACTCGGCGCAGGCCCATGTGCTGGTCGGCCAGCCCGGTATCAAGCGCAGTTCACCGGACTATTTTGCGCTGCTGGTGGGCAACCATATTTTGGGCGGCGGCGGGTTTACTGCGCGCCTGACCGAAGAGGTGCGCGAAAAGCGCGGCCTGACCTATGGCATTTACAGCAGCTTTGCGCCGGGGCTGCATGCGGGTGCCTTCACCATCAGCCTGCAAACCCGGCCCGACCAGGCGCAGCAGGCCCTCGACATCTTGCGCGCCGAGCTGAAGCGCTTTGTGGCCGACGGCCCCACCGAGAAAGAGCTGCAGGCGGCCAAAGACAACCTGATTGGCGGCTTTGCGCTGCGCATTGACACCAACCGCAAGCTGCTCGACAACGTGGCCAACATCGCCTGGAACGATTTGCCGCTGGACTATTTGGCCACTTGGACCGCGCAGGTGCAGCGCATCACGGCGGCTGATATTCGCCAGGCTTTTGCCCGCACGCTGCAGCCCCAAAGCATGGCCACGGTAGTGCTGGGTGGCAACTAGGGGCGGGGTATGAGCAAGGCTTTTACCAAGGAAAGCGACGACGCGGACGATGACGAGCTGCAGCTCCCCGCGCTGCCGCCCGGTGGCAAAAACTACATCACTCCCACAGGCTATGCCGCACTGCGCAATGAGTTGCTAGGCCTGATCGACGTGGAGCGGCCCAAGGTGGTGGACACCGTGCACTGGGCTGCCAGCAATGGCGACCGCTCGGAAAACGGCGACTACATCTATGGCAAAAAGCGCCTGCGCGAGATCGACCGACGCATCCGCTTTCTGACCCGGCGGATGGAGATGGCGGTGATCGCCGAGCCCAGCCTGCACTTTGGCAACGACCAAATTTTCTTCGGCGCCACTGTGACCTATGTGGACGACTTGGATCAGGAGCGCACGGTCAAAATCATGGGCATTGACGAGGCCAATAGCGCGCTGGGCGAGGTGAGCTGGGTCTCGCCCATTGCGCGCACCTTGCTCAAAGCGCGCGTGGGGGACGTGCTGCGCTTGGTGATGCCCGACCGGGTGGCCGAGATTGAGGTGCTGGTGGTGGACTACCCTGCCGCACCGGCGCCAGTTACTCCGCCATAAACCGGCTTTAAATCGCTTTTTTGCTGCGCTGCGCGCGCATCACCACGGGTGAGCGCTGCAGCTTGGCCAACACCACATCGAGATGGGCGCGGTCACGGATGGCGATCACAAAATGCAGCTCCTTGACGTCTTGGGCGCTGTCGGGTGCCATCTCAATATGCACGATATCTGCCTCGGACGTTGACAAGGCGGAAGCCACCTGGGCCATCACGCCCTTGCCGTTGGCTACCGTCACTGCCAAATCGACCTCAAAGGGACGCGTCAGTTCATCGGCCCACTCCACGCCCATGAAGCGTTCGCCGTCCTTGTGCTGCAGGCGCGTGGCCACCGGGCAATCGGCGGCGTGCACCACCAAGCCTTCGCCCCGGCCCAGGTAGCCCAAGATGGAGTCGCCCGGAATGGGGCGGCAGCACAGCGCAAATTTGACCGAGGCGTTTTCGCTGCCGTCCAGCGTGAGCGTGCCCATGCCGTTGGCGTTGCTCGCGCCAAAGCGTTCGCGGGTGAGCAGCAAGGCGTCGGGGCGCTCGCCCACGTCACCCAGCAAAATCACCAGGCGCTTGGCCACGATGTTGGCAATGCGCTTGCCCAGGCCGATGTCGGTGAGCAGTTCCTGGCGCGTCTTGCTGCCAGTAAAGCGCAGCAGCTTGTCCCAGACCGGCGCGTGGGTTTGCGGGTCAGGAAATGTCTCAATGCCCTCGGCCCGCAGTGCCTGGGCCAGCAATTTGCTGCCGAGCTCTTCAGACTCGGTGAGCTGCATGGTTTTGAGGTGGTGGCGGATTTTGGAGCGCGCGCGCCCCGTGCGCACAAAACTCAGCCAGGCCGGGTTGGGCGTGGCGCCGGGCGCGGTGACGACTTCCACCACGTCGCCGTTTTTCAGGGTGGTGCGCAGCGGCACCTGTTCGCCGTTGATGCGCGCGGCCATGGTGCGGTCGCCCACATTGCTGTGAATGGAATAGGCAAAGTCCACCACCGTGGCGCCGCGCGGCATGGCCATGATCTGGCTCTTGGGCGTGAACACATAGACCGCGTCGGGGAATAAATCGACCTTGACGTGCTCCCAGAACTCGGAGGCGTCACGCGTTTCGTCCTGGATGTCGAGCAGGGACTGCAGCCACTGCGTGCCCAGGCGCTCGTTGCTGCTGTCCTGCGGGTTGTTGGTCTTGTAGAGCCAGTGCGCGGCCACGCCGGACTCGGCCACCAGGTGCATGGACTCGGTGCGCATCTGGAATTCGACGTTGATGCCGGCTGGCCCCACCAGCGTGGTGTGCAGCGACTGGTAGCCGTTGACCTTGGCAATGGCGATATGGTCTTTGAACTTGCCCGGCACCGGCTTGTACAACTGGTGCAAAAGGCCCAGCGCCGTGTAACAGTCGGTGATTTGCGGCACCAGCACCCGAAAGCCATAGACGTCGGTCACCTGCGCAAAGCTCAGGTGCTTGTCGTGCATCTTGCGGTAAATGGAATAGAGCGACTTTTCGCGCCCGGCAATGCGCACCGGCATGCCGTGGGCGGCAAAGGTGGCTTCCATCTCTTTTTTGACTTTTTGCAGCAGATCACGCCGACGGCTGCGCGCCTTGTGCACCGCCTTGGACAAGACGGTGTAGCGCCAGGGCAGCAGGTGGCGAAAGGCCAGGTCTTGCAGCTCACGGTAGGTCTGGTTCAGGCCCAGGCGGTGCGCAATGGGGCTGTATATGTCCAGCGTTTCCTGGGCAATGCGGCCCCACTTGGCGCGCGGCATGTCGCCCATGGTGCGCATATTGTGGGTGCGGTCGGCCAGCTTGATCAAAATCACGCGCACGTCGCGGGCCATGGCCAGCAGCATCTTGCGAAAGGACTCGGCCTGGTTTTCTTCGCGGGTGTTGAAGGACAGCTTGTCGAGCTTGGTCAGGCCGTCCACCAACTCGGCCACGGGCGAGCCGAATTTCTCAATCAACTCGACCTTGGTCACGCCGCAGTCTTCCATGGCGTCGTGCATCAAGGCCGCCATCAGGGCCTGGGCATCGAGCTTCCACTCGGCGCATTGGGTCGCCACCGCAACGGGGTGGGTGATGTAGGGCTCGCCGCTGCTGCGCAGTTGGCCTAAGTGCGCCTCGTCGGCAAAGCGGTAGGCCAAGCGCACCTGCGCCACCTCAGCAGCAGAGAGGTAGTCCAGTTTCTCGACCAGCCCGCTAAAGCCAGACAGCGCAGTTTTGACCGGCTCGGGGGCCCTCGGAAATGAATTTTGCGATTTACCCATGGGGCAAATGTAGCGCGCCCGTCCTGGTGCTGCACTGCGAGGTGCTATCTATGTGACAAAAAAAAGCAGCAGGAACGAATCCACGCTGCTTTTATGGGCAAGCGGCTCATGCGAGCTCGCTTGTTTTTTGCTTATTTGACCGAGCTGGCACTCACGTAGCCCGACACCGCCACCCATTTGCCATCCTGGATTTGCGACAGGCGCGAAGCATCGCTGCCCAAGCGCTTGGTCGGCGAAAAAGTGGACTTCGCTGCGCCAAAAATGTCCGGCTCCACCGTCAGGGTGTCCATCACCTTGATAAAGCTGTCGGTGGTCAGGTTTTTACCGGCCTTGTTGGCGGCGTTGGCAAAGGTGTTGACGATGATGTAGCCATAGACCGAGAAGACGGTGGGGTCTTCGTTGAACTTGGTCTTGTACTTGTTGGCCCAGAAGCGGATGGGCTGGGAGGCCTCGTCAAGGTAGGGGTTTTGCACCGTCATGGTGGCGTACAGGCCGTCCATGGCTTTGCCGCCAATCTTGTGGATAAGGTCGGTGTAGGAGGCGCTGGAACCCAGGAAGATGGGGCTAAAGCCCAGCTTGCGCGCGGTGCCGATGGTGCCAATGGTCTCGCGGATGATGGTGCCCAGCACCACCATTTCGCAACCACTGGACTGCAGCTTGGACACTTGCGATGAAAAGTCGGTTGCGCCACGCTTGTAAGAAGTCTTCTCGGCAAACTCCATGTTCAGGGTTTTGAGGCCGGCCTCTGCGCCGCGCAGCACTTCCAGGCCAAAGTCGTCATCCTGGTAAATCGTGCAGACTTTTTTCACGCCTTTTTCCTTCACCAAACTGGGCAGGGCGATGCGCATCTGGTCGAAGTAAGTAGCGGCAAACGAATACTTCAGGCGGTGGAAGGGCTCGTACATTTCGCGCGCGGCGGTGATGGGGAAGAAGTTGATCACGTTCTTCTCAAATTGCACTGGCATGGCGGCCATGTTCTGGGCGGTACCGATGTGGCCGACCATCATGAAAATTTTGTCCTGGTTGACCAGCTTTTGCGCGGCCAGCACCGATTTTTTCGGGTCATAGCCGTCGTCTTCAACCAGCAGCTTGATCTTGCGGCCGTTCAGCCCGCCTTGCTCGTTGATCTCGTCCACCGCCAGCATCATGCCCAGACGCGCTTGCTTGCCAAAGCCGGCCAAGGGCCCCGACAGATCCTGGATCGAGCCCAGGGTGATTTCGTCCTTGCTCACGCCTTGCTGTTCGGCCATAGCTAAGGGGGCGGTCAGCGCAAGTGCCGCCAGGGCGGCAACTAAGAATCGGGGTTTCAGGGTCATGGGTTTCTCCTAGGGTTGGGAAAAATTATCAAGGGCGCCACCGCGCGTGCCAACTGGGGTAAACGCGCGGTAACAAGCGCTCAGGCGCACCGGTTACTCACAAATTTATTTGCCGTCAGCTACAGGCTTCCACTTGCCGTCCTGGATTTGCGACAGGCGGGAGACTTCGCTGCCCAAGCGCTTGGTGTTGGTGTAGGTCAGCTTGGGCGTGCCGAAAATATCGCTGGGTACGGTCAGGCTGTTCATGGCCTTGACGAAGCTCTCGGTCGTCAACTGGGGCCCCGCCTTTTGCGCGGCCTGGATCATGATGTCGATCATGGTGTATCCGTAGGCAGAGAAGACGGCCGGCTCTTCGTTGAACTTGGTCTTGTACTTGTTGGCCCAGAAGCGGATGGGCTGCGAGGCCTCGTCCGTGTAGGGGTTTTGCACCACCATGGTGGCGTAAATACCGTCCATGGCCTTGCCGCCGAGTTTGTGGATCAGGTCGGTGTATGCCGCCACCGAGGTGAAAAACACCGGGTTAAAGCCGTTTTTGCGCGATTCGGCCACAGTGCCGATGGTCTCGCGGATGATGGTGCCCAACACCACCAGATCGCAGGCCGAGGCCTTCATCTTGGCCACCTGGCTGGAAAAGTCGGTGGCGCCGCGTTTGAACGAGGTTTTCTCGACCAGCTCCATGTTGATGGTTTTGAGGCCGGCTTCGCTGCCGCGCAGAACCTCCAGGCCAAATTCGTCGTCCTGGTAAATGATGCAGACTTTTTTGGCATTCTTGTCGGCCACCATTTTGGGCAAGGTGACGCGCATCTGGTCGTAGTAGGAGCTCAGCAGCGCGTATTTCAGCTCATTGGGCGCCTCGTACATTTCACGCGCGGCGGTCAGCGGCATGAAGTTGACCACTTTTTTCTCAAACTGGATGGGCATGGCCGCGTTGTTCTGGGCGGTTCCCAGGTGGCCAGCCATGATGAAAATCTTGTCCTGGTTCACCAGCTTTTGCGCCGCGAGCACCGCGCGCTTGGGGTCGTAGCCCGAGTCTTCGACGAGCAGCTTGATCTGGCGTCCGTGCACGCCGCCTTGCTCATTGAGCTCGTCAATGCGCAGCTGCATCCCGTTGCGCGCCTGTTTGCCATAGCCCGCCAGCGGGCCGGACAAGTCCTGAATGGTGCCGACCACGATTTCGGTCTTGCTCACGCCTTGTTGTTCGGCAGCGTGCAAGGCGGTGGCGCCCAAAAGACCTAGCGCCAGGGCGGCCAGGGACGACAGCTTGAAAAATTTGCGTTGCATACAGACTCTCAAAGAAAGGTTGGACTGAAAAGGGTGGCAATAAACGGACTACAGGGGACTGTCAGCGGTACATGTCTTCGATTTGCGGCGTGTACTTTTTCTCGACCAGCTTGCGCTTGAGCTTCATGGTGGGCGTCAGCTCTTCGTCTTCGGCGCTGAGCTGGGTGTCGAGCAGGAAGAACTTCTTGATCTGCTCAACCCGCGCAAATTTCTTGTTCACCCGCTCCAACTCCGCCTGGATCAGCGCCTGCACTTCTGGGGCGCGGGTCAGGCTGGCGTAGTTGCTAAAGGGCACGTCTTGGTCTTGCGCGAATTTTTCCACGTTCTCCTGGTCGATCATGATGATCACGGTCAAGTAAGGGCGCTTATCTCCAATAACCACCGCATCTGTGATGTAGGGCGAGAACTTGAGGTCGTTTTCCAGCTCGCTGGGCGTGATGTTTTTGCCCCCGGCCGTGATGATGATGTCCTTCATCCGGTCGGTAATGCGGAAGTAGCCGTCGGGGTCGCGCACGCCCACGTCGCCGGTGTGCAGCCAGCCGTCGGCGTCGATTGTCTCGGCGGTTTTTTCGGGCAGGTTCAGGTAGCCGGCAAACACGTTTTTGCCGCGCACCAAAATTTCGCCGGTTGCCGGGTCCAGGCGCACTTCGTTAAAACCAGCCGCCGGGCCAATCGAACCCGGGCGCATGCCGGTGGCGGGCACGCCGGTGGATGCGCCGCAGGTCTCCGTCATGCCCCAGACTTCAAGCATGGGCACGCCCAGTGCCAGGTACCAGCGCACCAGATCCGGCGAAATAGGCGCTGCGCCCGTGACCAAACAGCGCGCCCGGTGGATGCCGATGAGCTTGCGCACATTGTTGAGCGCCAGCCACTGCGCAATCCGAAACTGCATGCGCAGACCTTGGCCCACGGGCTTGCCCGCCAGCACCAAGTCGGCGATGCGCTGGCCTACGCCAATGCCCCAGGCGTACACCGCCTGCTGCAGGACGCCGGCTTCTTTGAGCGAAATCATGACGCCCGAGTAAAACTTTTCCCACACCCGCGGCACGGCGGTAAACACCGTGGGCGCGATCTCGCGCACGTTTTCGGGAATGGTTTCCGGGTTTTCGACGAAGTTGAGCTTGGCACCGGTGTACATCGCAAAGTACTCGCCGCCCATGCGCTCGGCAATGTGGCACAGGGGCAAAAAGCACATGCGCTCGTCGTTTTCGTCTTGTGACACCAAGGTGTTGTAGCCGCGCACGGTGTAGACCAGGCCTTGGTGCAAATGCATGGCGCCCTTGGGCTTGCCGGTGGTGCCTGAGGTGTAGACCAAAATCGCCAGGTCTTCCGGCTGACATTGCTGCAGCCGAGTTTTCAAGGCCTCGGGGTGGGCGGCCAGATAGCTTTTGCCCAGGGCGCGCAGGGCGTCCAGGCTGATGATGGCCGGGTCGTCCAGGGTGCGCAGGCCCTCCATGTCAAACACCACAATCTTGCGCAAGAGCGGCAACTGGGCGCGCACTTCGAGCGCCTTGTCGAGCTGCTCGTCGTCTTCGACAAACAGCACCGTGGTGCGGGAGTCTTCGCACAGGTAGTGCACCTGGCTGCTGGCGTCGGTGGGGTAAATGCCGTTGGACACGCCGCAGGCCGACAACACTGCCAAGTCGGCCCAAACCCATTCCACGACCGTGTTGGCCAAAATGGATGCGCACTCGCCTTTGGCAAAGCCCAGGCTGAGCAGGCCCCCGGCAATTTCTTGCACCGCCTGCCCGGTCTGGTTCCAAGTCCAGGTGCGCCACAGGCCCAGGTGCTTTTGGCGCATCCAGACGGCGGGGCCACGCTGGGCCACGGCGTTCCAGAACAGGGCGGGAATGGTTTCCCCGGACAGCACCACTTCGTGCTGGGGTTGGATGTGGCTCAAATCCCAAAGTTGCGTCATACGGATCCTTGCCAGCGCGCGTTGGCGCCAGCCTGTAACAGGGGGCGGGTTGAGGGGGTGAAAAGGGTGCGCGTGTGCATAAGAGAGTGCGCAGGCTTAGCGCCAGGTTTTCTTCTTTTTCCAGCGGCGCTCGTCGCGCACACCGGCTTCCTTGAGCCCGAGGTAAAACTCCTTGATGTCGTCTTTCTCGCGCAGGTGGGCGCAGGTGTCTTCCATCACGATGCGGCCGTTTTCCAGCACGTAGCCGTAGTCCGAGGCGTTGAGCGCCATGTTGGCGTTTTGTTCCACCAGCAAAATAGTGGTGCCGCGCTCGCGGTTGATACGCACCACGATCTCGAAAATCTCTTTGGTCAGCTTGGGGCTCAGGCCCAGGCTGGGTTCGTCGAGCAAGATCAGGTCGGGGTTGGCCATCAGCGCGCGAGAGATCGCCAGCATTTGCTGCTGGCCGCCCGAGAGCAGCCCGGCGTCTTGCGCGCTGCGTTCCCGCAGTATTGGAAAGTAGCCAAACACGGTCTCAATGTCACGCGCCACACCGTCGCGGTCCTGGCGGGTATAGGCACCCATCAGCAGGTTGTCGTGCACGCTCAAAAGTGGAAACACCTCACGCCCTTCGGGCACATGGCTCAGACCCTGCTGCACGATGAAGGACGGGTCTTTGGCGGTAATGTCCTCGCCCTTGAACTCGATCGAGCCCTTGCGCGGGTCGATGATGCCGGAGATGGTTTTGAGAATCGTGGTTTTGCCCGCGCCGTTGGAGCCCAGCACGGCGGCAATCTCGCCCCGGCGCACTTGCAGGCTCACGCCGCGAATGGCCTTGATCGGGCCGTAAGCACTTTCCACGTTCAGGAGCTTGAGCACCGGCAGGTCGCTAATGGCGGGTGGCAGGCTGCTCATACGGCACCTCCGGCAGTGGCGCGCGGGCTGGCGCTGGTGGGGCGGCGCAGGGACGACACATCGTCCACCGAGCCCAGATAGGCCTCGATCACGCCGGGGTCGCTTTGCACCTCGCGCGGCGTACCCATGGCGAGCACCTCGCCCTGGTTCATGGCCAGCACCCGGTCGGAGACTTTGGACACCAGGCCCATGTCGTGCTCCACCATCAGCACGCTGATGCCGAGCTCTTGCTGAATGTCCTGGATCCAGAAAGCCATGTCGTCGGTTTCTTCCACGTTCAGGCCCGAGGACGGTTCGTCCAAGAGCAGCAGTTTGGGCTCGGTGCACAGGGCGCGCGCCATCTCAACCACCTTGCGCACGCCGTAGGGCAGGCCGGCCACAAAGGTGTCGCGGTAGTGCTGCAAGTTCAGAAAATCAATCACCTCTTCGGCTTTTTCGCGCGACTGCAGTTCGGCCTCGCGCGCGGCGGGCGTAAAGAACAGGTCTTGCCAAAAACCGGTCTGGCGGTGCGTGTGGCGGCCAATCAAGAGGTTGTGCAAAACGGAGGCGTGCTCAAACAGCTCAATGTTCTGGAAGGTCCGCGCAATGCCGAGCGCGGCCACGTCTTGCGGCGCTTGGTCGGTGAGCTTGACCAGACCCTGGGGGCCTGCGTAGTCAATCTCGCCGGTGGTGGGCGTGTAGATGCGGCTGATCAGGTTGAACACCGTGGTCTTGCCCGCGCCGTTGGGGCCGATCAGGGTGAATACTTCGCCCTGTTTGACGTCGAATGACACGTTGTTGACGGCCAGCACGCCGCCAAAGCGAACGCTCAGGTTTTTGGCCGATAGAAGGGTGGCGGTCATTTCAGGCGGTCCGATTTTTGGAAGGATTTCTGCCGCTTGAACATGCCCTTGCGGTAGAACGGAAACATTTCAAAATAGGTGCGCACCTTGAGCCAGCGCCCGTACAAGCCCATGGGCTCAAACAGCACAAAGGCGATCAGCACCAGGCCGTAAACCAGCCCTTGCAAGCCCGGGGCCTGGCCAACCACGGCTGGCAGGTAGTCTTTGACCATGGCAATGAGCTGGGGCATGGTGATCAGGAAGATCGCGCCCAAAAACGCGCCATGTACCGAGCCCAGTCCGCCAATCACGATCATCAAGAGCAGGTCAATCGACTGCAAGATGTTGAACTGGTCGGGCGAGATGAACTGCAGCTTGTGCGCGTACAAGGCGCCGGCAACGCCAGCCAGCGCGGCAGAGATGGCAAACGACAAGGTTTTGTAGCGCGCCAGGTGAATGCCCATGCTTTGCGCCGAAATCTCCGAGTCGCGGATCGCCACAAAGGCCCGGCCCGTGGGCGCGCGCAGCAGGTTCAAAATGCCCAGGGTGGCCACCACCGTAATCACCAGGCACAAAAAGTAAAACTGCACTTCGCTTTCCAGCACCCAGCCAAACAGATCGGGCTTTTTGATGTGGATGCCTGCATTGCCGCCCGTCACCGATTCCCAGCGTGCCAGAACCTCTTCCACGATAAAGCCAAAGGACAAGGTCGCCATGCCCAGGTAAATACCCTTGACCCGCAGCGCAGGCAAGCCCACCACCCAGCCGACGGCCGCCGACAGCGCGCCGGCGCCGGCCAGGGCAACGGGGAAAGGCACGCCAGCATTGGTCAACACCGCTTGCGTGTAGGCGCCCACGCCCAAAAAGGCCGCGTGCCCCAGCGAAAACAGCCCGGTAAACCCGGCCAGCAGCATGATGCCCAGCGCGGCGATGCTGTAAATCAGCACAAAAGTGAGTTGCGCGAGCCAGTATTCAGTGAACAGCCAGGGCGCTGCCAGCAGCAAGAGCATCAGCACGCTGTACCAGAAGCGGTGGCCGCCGTGTTTGGCAAGCTCGACGTCTTGCCGGTAATCGGTTTTGAATATGAAACGCATGTCAGACCTTTTTGCGCAGTTTTTCGCCAAACAGGCCGTTGGGTTTGACCATCAGCATCACCAGCACCACGATGTAGGCGGCGGTATCTTTAAAGCCGTCGGGCAAGTAAAAGCCAGAGAAAGACTCCACCAGCCCAATCACCACCCCGCCCACAATGGCGCCAGGCAGGCTGCCAAAGCCGCCCACCACGGCGGCTGGAAAAGCCTTCAGGCCAATAAAGCCCATATTGGCGTGGACAAAAGTAATGGGCGCCAGCAGCAAGCCCGCCAGGCAGGCTACGGCCGCGGCCAGGCCCCAGGCAATGCCATTGAGCCGCTTGACCGGAATGCCCATGTAATAGGCAGCCAGCTGGTTTTGCGAGGCCGCCTGCATGGCGATGCCCAGCTTGCTGTAGCGAAACAGCGCAAACAGCAGCACACACAGCACGCCGGTGGCGGCAATCACCACCATCTGCTCGACGTTGAGTACCAGCCCGGCCACGCGCCAGATTTCGTCTTTGTAGGGCACGGGCAGCGCCAGTGTGTCGGTGCCAATGCCCGGAATCATGGTGATCAGGCCGCGCGCCACATAGCCAATGCCGATGGTCAGCATGACAATAGAAAAAGCGGGCTGGCCCAAAATCGGGCGGATGACGGCAAATTCAATCAGGGCGCCCAGGAGGGCCAAGCCCACCACCGCGCCCAACACCGACAGCCAGTAAGGCAGGCCCAGCATGGTCATGCCCACCAGGCCGGCAAATGCGCCCAGCATCATCAGCTCGCCTTGGGCGAAGCTCACGGTCTCGGTGGCTTTGTAGATGAGCACAAAGCCCATGGCGATCAGCCCGTAGATACAGCCTTGCGCCACGCCGCTGATCAGCAATTGAAAAAACTGCACCCGTACCTCCCTGTGTTGTACGGCTCAGTTATAGCGGGATGGCGCGAAATCCTTGATAGGGTTCTTACTGACTGGGAGACAATATTTCAGATTGGCAGGGTGCGCTGGCTCAGGTTTTGGGTATCTCGCGCGGGCGACCTTGGTCGTCAATGGCCACATAAGTAACAAGGGCTTCGGTCACCTTGATGTAGGTGCCCTGCGTGCGAAAGCGTTCGGCAAACACTTCCACTTTGACGGTAATTGAGGTGCGGCCAATGCGTGCCACCTTGGAAAAGAAGGACAAGATGTCGCCCACCCGCACCGGCTGCTTGAAGATGAACTCGTTGACTGCCACCGTGGCCATGCGGCCCTGGGTATAGCGCGCGGGCAGCACCGAGCCGGCCAGGTCCACCTGGGCCATCACCCAGCCGCCAAAAATATCGCCGTTGGCGTTGCAGTCGCCGGGCATGGGAATGACTTTGAGCACCAGCACCTGGTCGGTGGGCAGCTCTACCGTGGCGGCGGCGGTCGTGGGGTCGGGCAGTGTGGACATGGGCACAATCGGAGTTTGATGTTTTGAATTGTCCCCCATGCGCTCTTTTGGCCCTTCTGCCGACTCTCCCCGCCACGCACCACTGGCCTCCGGCGCGGTAGCTCCCGCGCCCAGCAGCCTCAAGGCCAGCGACTGGGGCACCTTGCAGCGCCTGTTTCCGTATCTCTGGGCCTACAAATGGCGGGTGATAGCGGCGCTCTCCTTGATGATTGGCGCCAAGGTGGCCAATGTGGGCGTGCCGCTCTTGCTCAAAACCCTGGTGGACACCATGAGCCCCAAGCCCGGCGAAATGGCTGCGGTGCTGGTGGTGCCCGTGGCCCTCTTGGTAGCGTATGCGGCGCTGCGGCTATCGACCTCGCTGTTTGCCGAGCTGCGCGACCTGGTGTTTGCCAAAGCCACCGAAGGCGCTGCGCGCAGCATCTCGCTGGGGGTGTTTCGCCATTTGCACGCCATGAGCCTGCGCTTTCACCTGGACCGCCAGACCGGCGGCATGACGCGCGACATCGAGCGCGGCACGCGCGCGGTGCATTCGCTGGTGTCGTATTCGCTTTACAGCATCATTCCTACGCTGATCGAGGTGGGGCTGGTGCTGACGCTGCTGGCGGTCAAGTTTGACGTCTGGTTTGCCGGCATTACGGTGATCGCCCTGGTGCTGTACATCAGCTTTACCATCACCATGACCGAGTGGCGCACCCAGTTTCGCAAGCGCATGAACGAGCTCGATTCCAAGGCCCACACCCGGGCCATTGATTCGCTGCTCAATTTTGAGACGGTCAAATACTTCAACAACGAAGAGTTTGAAGCCCTGCGCTACGACGACAACCTAGGGAAGGTCTGCACAAGTCATCCCCACAGCCCTCTTGTGCGTTAAGTATCGATGAACCAAATAAGCCTCGCCACCACCGGATTTGAGCTGGCCACCAAAGTCAC
>CANGHQ010000006.1 GCA_947453585.1 Burkholderiales bacterium
GGTCGGTAACCAACCCACGCATATCAGAGTGATCCACCGTCGCCCCACAGCCTTGTAGCCCCTGAACCACAGTCACTGACTCAGAAAAGCCAAGAAACAGAGAAGAAACCTAATTAATCTATTGACAGGTCAATCCATATCAGGAGCGGAGCCGCGCCGCGAATCTTCGCGCAGGCTGCACCGCCCAAACCCCTAAAGTCGTCGCGGCGACGGCGCCGCACCTACGTGTCGCGGTCGGTGACGCAGGGGCGTGAGCAGCTCTGACAGTCCGTTGTGGTCAATCTCCTGCATGAGCTGCAGCAGGCGGCCAATCTCGCCCTTGGGGAATCCTTCGCGGGCAAACCAGTTCAGGTAGTTGCCGGGCAAATCGGCAATCAGCACGCCCTTGTGTTTGCCAAAAGGCATGGGCAGAGTCACCAGACGTTCCAGATCTTCGGAGTTCATAGCACGGCCTTAGACCGGCAGCACTTCGGCACGCCCGGCCTCTACGGCAAAGGCAGCCAGGGTGCTGACCGTGCTGTCCTGGCGCTGCACGTCTTCAAGCACGCGCAGGCGCACGGTCAATTGCCCCGGCGTGAAATCGGCCAGGCCGTAGCCCCGGTACTGCGCGTTGGCAAACACGAAATGCGGGTTTTCTTGCAACAGCGCTGCGCTGGAATCCGTTTTGCCCGATTTGGACGTGATGCTGGTGCCGCAAAACTCCACGCCGACTTTTTTGCTGCCCGCTCCCGCGTAGTCGGCCAGCACGTGGCCAACCCAGTTTTCATGGACATCGCCGCCCAGCACCACCGGGTTGGCCACACCGGGTTGCTGCAGCGCCGTGGTCAGCCGGGTGCGCGCGGCGCTGTAGCCGTCCCAGCCGTCGTTCCAGAACTTTTGCGCCGGCCCCAGCGCAAAGTCGCGCGGGCCGAGCAAGGTTTGCTGGCCCAGCACGTTCCAGCGGGCGCCGCCAGCGGCAGCTGAGGCCAGCGCGCTTGATAGCCATTTTTCTTGCGCACCGCCCAGCAGGCTGCGCGCGGGGTCGTTCCATGCGGCACAGGTTTCGGGGCGCACGATGGATGATCCGGTCTTGCCCTCGGGGTTGCAGGCCTGCGGGTCTTTGTACTGGCGGGCGTCGAGCAAATACAGCTGGGCCAAATTGCCGTAGGCGAGCTGGCCATAAAGCCGCAGCTCCGCACCCGTGGCCAGACCGCCCAGGGCTTGCGTGAGCACACTGGCGCGCAAGGGCATGTTCTCGTAATACGCCTGGTAGGCCGCCGCGCGGCGCGCAGCAAAGTCGGGCGCGCTGACCAGGCCGTCGCCCGCTTGCAGGCCGGCGTAGTCGTTTTGCACTTCGTGGTCGTCCCAGGTCATGAGCCAGGGGCAGGCAGCGTGCATGGCTTGCAGGTCGGGGTCGCTTTTGTAGAGCGCGTAGCGGGCGCGGTAGTCGTCGAGCGTCAGCACCCAGCCGCCGCCGGGCTTGCGCAATTTGCTGCCAGTGCCAGGGTATTCATAGATGTAGTCGCCCAAAAAAAGCACCAAATCGGGCGCATCGGCGCGCATATGGCGCCACGCGCTGAAATAGCCGTCCTCCCACTTCTGGCACGAGGCATAGGCCAGCCGCAGCTGCGCCACTGCGCTGCCGGGCGCAGGCAAGGTGCGGGTCTGGCCAGTGGCACTAATGGCGTCGCCCAGCAAAAAGCGGTAGTGGTAGCCGCGCGCACTTTCTAGCCCGGCCACGTCCACATGCACCGACCAGCCCAGGGCCGCGCTGGCCAGGCTTTGGCCGCGCTGCACCACGCGGGCAAACTGCGCGTCGTGCGCCAGTTCCCAGCGCACGGCGGCTGTGCCGTCGGCAGCGGGCCGCAGGGCTTTGGGGTCTAGCCGGGTCCACAAGACCACGCCGTCTGCGGTGGGTGATCCGCTGGCCACGCCGCAATAAAAGGGGTCGTCCAGCGCGCGGGTTTGGCTCCAGGCGCTGCGCGGCAGCCAAATGGCACCGCTGGCAGCCGTGGCCCAGCGCAGCAATTGGCGGCGGTCTGGCTCCATCACAAGCGCGCCAGCAGGCGCAAACGCCAGGCGCGAAAGTCAAACAACACCGGCCGCACTACCAGCGCCACCAGCACCAAAGCCAGCGGCACGGTGGCGATATAGCCCACCGCCTTGAAACCCCAGGCCCCGCTGAGCGCGCCCAGCACAAAGCTGCCCAAGAGCTTTAGGTGGTTGCCGATCTTGCCGCGGTTGGCGCGCACCTTTTTGGCCTCAGGAAAACTGCGGTTGATGTAAACCAGATTACCCAGTTCAATCCCCAGGTCGGTCACCAGGCCGGTAATGTGCGTGGTGCGGATCTCGGCGTTGGAGCGCTTGCTAATCAGCGCGTTTTGCAGCCCCATGATGAAGCACAACAACACCACCGCATAAGGCACCAGCGCCAAGCTGCGCTCGTCAATGGCAGCGCCAAACAGGCCAAACACCAGCAGCAACACGGCTTCGACCAAGAGCGGGCGGCTGTAGGCGCTGCGCAGATTGCGCCGCAGCGCCCAGCGCACCATCAGCGCCGTGGTCATGGCGCCGCCCACAAAGGCCAGCAGGCTCCACAGGCCAATCCACACCGCCAGCCATTGGCCCAGCACCGCGTTGTCGGCCATGGACGAGGCCACGCCGCTCATGTGCGAGGTGTACATGCCCACCGCCAAAAAGCCCCCAGCATTGATCGCCCCGGCCACAAAACACAAGACCGCACCGAGCTCCACGTGGGACAGCACCCGCCCGCCCAAGGGGGTGCTTGGCGCGCCCGTCACAAGGCGGCGCCCAGGCGGGCTACACCTTCTTCAATCTTGGCCACGTCGGCGGTGGCAAAGCTCAGGCGCAGGGTGGCCGGGTCCGGATCATGGGCGTAAAACGGCGCGCCGGGCACAAAGGCCACCAGTTGCTCGATGGCGCGCTTGGCAAATTCGGCCGCATTGGCCGGGCCGCCGTTGGCGCCGGTCAGGCGCGCCCAAAAGAACATGCCGCCCTGTGGCGCGTCAAAGGCAATGGCGTCGCCCAGCGTGCGCTGCAAGCTGGCGGCCATCACGCGGGCGCGCTCGGCATAGGTGCTGCGCACCACGGCAAGCGCGGCGTCCAGGCGCCCCAAGGTGAGGTAGTGCGCGCCAATGGCCTGCGTCAGGTTGCTGGTGTGGGCGTCGCTGAATTGCTTGCACATGGTGGCGCGCGCGAGCAGCTCGGGCGGCGCAATCATCCAGCCCACGCGCAGGCCCGGGCTCAAAATCTTGCTCAGGCTGCCGCAGTGCACCAAGTATTCGCGGCTGCCCGGCACTTGGTCGCTCAGCGCCAGCAGGCTGGGTGGCGGCGCCTGGTCAAAGTAGAGCGCGCCATAGGGGTCGTCTTCCACGATCAAGGTGCGAGTGCGCGCCGCGATTTCCAGCACGCGCAGGCGGCGCTCCAGGCTGAGGGTGGCACCGCTGGGGTTGCCGAAGGTGGGTATCAGGTACACCAGCTTTGGCTTGTGTTCGGCAATCAGCTGCTCCAGCCGGTCCACGTCCACGCCGTGGGCGTCAATCGGCGCGCCGATCAGGTGCGCGCCGTACAGGCGAAAGCACTGGATGGTGGCCAAAAACGTGGGCGCTTCGACAATCACCTTGTCGCCGGGCGAGATCATGGTTTTGCCAATCAGGTCCAGCGCCTGCTGGCTGCCGGTGGTGACGATCAGGCCGTCGGGCGCTACGGTAGCGCCCTTGCCCGCCATAAAGTGGCTGATCTGCTCGCGCAGCGGGCCCCAGCCTTCGGTGGCGCCATATTGCAACACCGGACCGGGGTTGTTGGAGAGCACCGCGTCAGACGATATCTTGAGGCCCTCGACGTCAAACAACGCCGGATCAGGAAAGCCCCCGGCAAAGCTGATGATTCCGGGTTTGCCCAGCAGCTTGAACAGCTCACGGATGGCGGAGGTTTCAATGTTTTGCAGGCGGTCGGCGAATTGCAAGGGCATGGTGTATCTTGTCCGTGTGGTTTTGCCGCTATTGTCTACTTTTCAAACCGCCCGCCAAACCGCCCACGCTATGAACGCCACCCAGATCGAGACCTTTTTTGCCACCCTGCAGGCGGCCAACCCGCATCCGCAAACCGAGCTGCACTACGCCAGCGTGTTTGAGCTGCTGGCCGCCGTACTGCTCTCCGCCCAGGCCACCGACGTGGGTGTGAACAAGGCCACGCGCGGCCTGTTTGCCGTGGCCAACACGCCACAAAAAATCATCGCGCTCGGGCTGTCCGGGCTGGAGGCGCAGATCAAAACCATAGGCCTGTTTCGCAGCAAGGCGCGGCATTTGCTGCAAACCTGTGAAATCTTGGTAGCGCAGCATGGCGGCGTGGTGCCGCGCACCCGCGAAGCGCTCGAAGCCCTGCCCGGCGTGGGCCGCAAAACCGCCAACGTGGTGCTCAACGTGGCCTTTGGCGAACCCACCATGGCGGTAGACACCCACCTGTTTCGCCTAGGCAACCGCACGGGACTTGCGCCCGGCAAAACGCCGCTGGCCGTCGAGCTCAAACTGCTCAAGCGCATTCCCAAAAAATACCTGGTGGACGCCCACCACTGGCTCATCTTGCACGGCCGCTATGTGTGCAAGGCCCGTACGCCAGACTGCGGGAACTGTGCGGTGGCGGGGGTTTGTGGGTTTAAGGGCTGATCCTCGGGGTTCCTGTGATGAAGACACGTGGGACGCAGGGCGGCATGGCACTTAGCTCCGTTCGTGTCCCCCGGCCTGCGGCCTCCTCCTTTACCTCACTGCGCTAAGCGCCATGCCGCCCTGCGTCTGCAAGCGTTGTTGGCAGGAATAAAAGGGGTCCAGGTCTTGCATGCCCACAGCACAGGCTGCCGAGGGTAATGGGGTGGATGGTGCAGCGAAATTAAGGAGGAGAACCGGGCACAGCCCGGTTCGGGGGACATTCGCGGAAGCATCTACCCCGTTGCCCTCGGCGTACACAAGCCTGCGCGCACCAAACTATCGGAGCAAGCCTCACGCCCGCAACTGCGCCCGCACAAGCACCGGCGCCCCTATTCCTGCGCGCCCAGCAACTCCCCCACCACCTGCGCAATCGAATCGATCAGCGCAGTAGCCGTCAGCGGCCCACCACCTGACGCCGACTCTGCCGCGCGAGCGTGGATGTACGCGCCAGTGGCAGCCAACTTCGCCATCAGCGACGGTTGCTTGACCAGTTCCAGATGCCAAGTAGCGACCAGCGCCCCGACGATGCCGGCCAGCACATCGCCCGTACCCGCCGTGGCCAGCCAAGGCGTGGACGGTGGCAAGGCGATGCAAACGCCCTCGCCCGCCACCACGGTGCGCGCGCCTTTGAGCAAGACCGTCACACCCAAGGTCTGCTGCGCCAGGGCGGCCCAATGCGGCGGGTTGGCGGCAATGGCTTGGTGCGTTGTCGGCACGCCGCGCGCGCTCAGCAGCGTGGCCAGCTCGCCGGCGTGCGGGGTAATGAGCGTGGGCACGCGCAGGGTGCCTGCCAAGTTCAGAGCCCCGGCGTCGAGCACGGTGGGTGCGGCTTGCTTGCGCGCGGTAGCCATCTGGCGGTGGCGCAGCCAGTTGCTCCACGACCAGCCCCCGACGCTCGCCACGCCCGAACCCAGCAGCCACGCATGCACCTTGCCCGGCGCCACCACCACTTCGGGGCTGCGTTGCAGCACCAGCGCGGCCAGAGTGGCGCACGCGGTATCCGGGTAAAAGCGCACCATGCCCAAACCGGTGGCCAAGGCGGCTGCCGAGGTCAGCACGGCGGCGCCGGGGTACTGGCGCGAGCCGGTCATTACGCCGAGCACTCCGCGCGTGTACTTGTGGTCTTGGGCGGTGGGCAGGCGGATACAGGCGCGGGCGTCGGCAGCGGTCCAGAGGGTCTGGGGCGGGGTGGTGGGGGCCATGGTTTTTTTGGGGGTGGTGCGGTCTGAACGGCCACGTTCCCTATTGTGCGGCTGCGCGGCTTGGCCGGACATGTCGGGACTTGCCCTGCATCAAACCCAGCGCCAAAGCAGTGGGCCAACCCGCGGGCGGCACAGGCGCTTAGGCCAGCAGACCGTCCAGCACACCGGGCGAAAAATGCGTACCCAAAAAATCGGCCAAGCCCTCAAACACCGACTCCAGCGTCGGCACCGGGCCGGCCAATTGGTGACCAAACAAGGCTTGCAAGGCGCCAGCGTCTTCAAACAGACCGTGCAGGTAAATGCCCATCACATTGCCCTGCGCGTTTTGCCAGCCCAGGCCAGCGCCCAGCACCGCATGGGCCTGGTGGCCTTGCGACAGCATGGCGCTGTGCGCCTGGGTTTGGCCGTGGTGGATTTCGTAGCCTGTGACCGCCACGCCATCGAGTGCCTGCCAGGGCGAAGTCGAGGCGGGTAACGCGGTCTGAAAACGGCTGGCCGCGCGGCGTACGGTTTTCTCGGCTTCAAACACCGTCACCAGTGGCAGCAGCCCCAGTCCCGGCGCGTTGCCGTCAATGCCGTGCGGGTCAATCAGCGCCTCGCCCAGCATTTGCAGGCCGCCGCAAATGCCCAGCACCGCGCCACCGCGCGCCGCATGCGCGGCCACCGCCTGGTCGAGCCCCTGGCTGCGCAGCCAGGCCAGGTCGCCGCTGGTATTTTTGGAGCCCGGCAGGATGATCCAGTCGGTGGCGGCCAAACCGGCCAGCTCGGACGGGCTCCGCACCCACTGCAGGCGCAGACCCGGAATGTTTTTGAGCGGCTGAAACTCGTCCAGATTACTGATGCGCGGATAGGCCACCACCGCCACCGTGGTGCGCACCGCGCCCTGCGCCAGGCTGCGGTCGTCAAACAGGCCGTCTTCTTCGGGCAAACCGTGCTGCCACCACATGGGCAGCGTGGCCACGGTGGGGATGCCGGTCAGGTCTTGCAGCATCTGCGGCCCCGGCGCCAACAGCGCGGCGTCGCCCCGAAACTTGTTGAGCACAAAGCCTTTGATCAACGGGCGCTCGGCCTGCGGCAGCAGCGCCCAGGTGCCATACAAATGGGCAAAGGCACCACCCCGGTCAATGTCGGTCACCAGCAGGCAAGCAGCCTGGGCGTGCAGGGCCACGCGCATGTTGACGATGTCGCTGCTAGATAGGTTGATCTCGGCGGGCGAGCCTGCGCCTTCAATCACCACCACGTCGTTTTCGGCGCGCAGCGCGTCCAGCGACTGCGTAATGGCCGGCCAGACGTGGCTGCTGCGCTCGCGCCAGGGCAAATCGGACAAGGCGGTGCTGACCCGCCCCAGCAAAACCACCTGGCTGTGCGTGTCGCGCTCGGGTTTGAGCAGCAGTGGGTTCATGCGCACGTCGGGCTCGGCGCGTGCGGCCAGGGCCTGGAAGTACTGGGCGCTGCCGATTTCGGCGTCTAGCTCGCCGGGCGCTGCGTCCGGGGCCGCGCTGGGCCAGGCGGCCACCACGCGGGCGTTGTTGCTCATGTTTTGCGCTTTAAAGGGTGCCACCTTCAAGCCCTGGCGGGCGTAGTAGCGGCACAGCGCGGTGGTCAGCCAGCTTTTGCCTGCGCCACTGGTGGTGCCCAGCACCATGACGCACTTGGCGCTCATGCGGCGTTGGTCGCGCACGGCAGCGCCACCCACTGGCCTTGCACTGCGTGGATGGCAATGCGAGCGTCAAACACCGCCTCAAGTGCGCGGTGGCTGGCCGGGTCTGCGCAGGCGCCCTGGTGGCAAATGCGGCCCTGCGCCATCACCACCAGCGTGTCGGCGTGCAAGGCCATGGAAATCTCATGCAGCACGCTGACCACCGTGGTGCCCTGGGCCACCAGCGTGCGCACGATGTGCAGCCAGTCGGCCTGGTGCGGCGGGTCCAGGTTGACCAGGGGCTCGTCCATCAGCAGCACGGGCGCTTGCACGCTCAGGGCGCGCGCCAGCAGCACGCGCTGGCGTTCGCCACCTGAGAGCTGGCCCAGGGTGCGCTCACGCCAGTCCCAGGCCTGCGTCTGGCGCAGGGCGTGTTCGACCGCCGCGTAGTCTTCGGGCCTGGGTTTGCTCAGCCAGGCCTGGTGCGGCAGGCGGCCCAAAAGCGCCACGTCCCACACCGTCAGATCGTCGCCTGCGCCTTCGCTCTGGCCCAGCCAGGCGAGCTGTTGGGCGCGCTGGCGCGCAGGCCACGCCGCCAGGGGCTGGCCCTGCAAGTGAACTACGCCCGTGTGCGCAATCAGCCCAGCCAGCACTTTGAGCAAGGTGGACTTGCCCGCGCCGTTGGGCCCGACGATGCTGGTCCAGCGCCCCGCTTCAATCTGCAAATCCAGGCCTTGCAGCACTTGTGTGTTGCCCAAGCGGGCACCAATGCCCTGGGCGCTCAGTGCCACGGTTGATGCCGGCTTCAAGGCTGCCGTCATGGTTTGGACCCCACGGCCACCGGGTTTTGCCGGTGCATCAGCCACAGCAAGTAGCCGCCGCCCAGCACGGCGGTCAGCACGCCCACGGGCAACTCTTGCGGCGCCAGCAGGCTACGCGCCAGCAGGTCCGCGCCCAGCAGCAAGGCGCCACCCATCAAACTCGACAAGAGCACCAGGCGCGCATGGCCCGCGCGCGCAAAAGCGCGCACCAAGTGCGGCGCAGCCAGGCCCACAAAAGCAATCAGCCCGGTGTGCGCCACGGCGGTGCCGGTGGCCAGCGCCAGCACCAGCACCAGCGCCATGCGCATGGGCACCACCGGCAGGCCCAGGCTGGCAGCGGTGCTCTCGCCCAGCGACAGGCCGTCGAGCACCGGGCTCAGGCCCCAGGCCAGCGCCATGCACAGACACCAGCCGCCCAGCATCAGCACACAAGCGCCCCAGCCCACCAGCGCAGTGCTGCCCAACATAAAGCCTTGCATGGCTTGCATGAGCTGCGGCTGCACCAGCAAGACCAAAGAGCTGGCCGCTCCCAGCACCACGCCCACCACCACGCCGGCCAGCAGCAGGCGCAGCGTCTGCTGCACGCCGCGCGCCAGCGCCAGCGTCAACAGCACCGCCGCCGTAGCGCCCACGAAGGCCGCGCCCGTGGTGCCGAGTTGCAGCAGCCAAGGTGCAGCCACCGGCGACGCACCCAAAAGCGCCAAGGCCACGCACACGCCCAAAGACGCACCCGCCGCGCTGCCCAGCAGATACGGATCGGCCAGCGGATTGCGAAACAGGCCTTGCGCCACTGATCCGGCCAGGCCAAGCAAGGCGCCCGCAGCCCAGGCCCCAGCGCTGCGCGGCAGCCGAATGTCCCACACAATTTGCCGCGACACGGCGTCGCTCCAGACCTCGCGCACGCTTTGCAAGCCGGTGCTGCCCACGCAGGCGCCCAACGCCAGCAAGAGCAGCGACAACAGGGCCAGACCGGCGGCAAGCGCTAAGGGGCGTTGGCGCACCCACTGCTTCATGGCGCGCCCGCCTTGGAGCTGGCCGATGCGGGGGCCGCGCCGTAGACGGTTTGCAAGCAGCGCGCCACCAGCATCGCCCCTTGGGCCATACGCGGACCGGCGCGCACCAACACATCGGCGTCTTCTTTGTTAAAAGAACACACGCGGCGCGCTTGCAGGGCGCTCAGACTTGCCCAGCCGGGGCGGCTTGGCATGGCGTCCGCGTTGCTGTCGCCAATCAAAATCACGTCAGGCTGCGCCCGAACCACAAACTCGGGGTTGACCTTGGGAAAAGGCCCCAGGCTGCCGGATACGATGTTTTGCAGGCCCAGGCGCTCCAGCGTCTGGCCCAAAAAGGACGACGCGCTGGCGGCATACGGGCCGGGGCTTACCTCAAAATACACCCGCTTGCCACGCGCGCTGGCCGGCACTTGCGCTGCGGCAGCGCGCATATCGGCTTCCATGGTTTGCACCACGGCTTTGGCGGTGTCCACGCCCAGTATTTGGCCTAGCGTCCCCAGCACGCGCACGGCGTTGGCGTAGTCTTTGGGCTCCAGCGCCACCATGCGCAGGCCCAGGGCGCGCAGGCGTTCGGTGCCGGGGGCCGAGGTGGCCACCAACACCAAGTCGGGCTTGAGCGCCACGATGGCTTCAATATTCGGGTCCAGCCCGCCGCCTACGGGCGCCAGCGCGCGCACGCTGGCCGGGTAATTGGAATAGCGGTCCACGCCCACCAATTTGGCGCACTGGCCCAGGGCGCAGACCGACTCGGTAAGCGATGGCAAAAGGCTGACGATGCGCTGGGGCACGGGCCACAGCTGCACCACCGCACCCCGGTCGTCCAGCACGGTGGCACTGGCAGCGGCGGGGGCTGATGCGCCTAACAGCAGCGCCCAAACACCGAGCAAGAACGCCAGCGCCTTCATGCCGCAGCCCGCCCAAGAGACGCCCGCATCCAGTCACGGCAAATGCGGTGCAGCGCGGCCGCGCCGTCGGTCAGGGCTGCCGGGCCGGGTTGCAAGATCAGCGGGGATTTGATTTCAAACAAGGCGCCATCGCGCACGGCGGCCACCTGCGCCCAGCCGGGGCGCGCGGCCACCGTCTCAGGCCGAAACTTCTTGCCGCACCACGAACCCATGATGATGTCCGGGTTGCGCCGCACGATATCAAGACCGTCGGCAATGATGCGGTTCTTGCCCAGCGACTCGTGGGCGAGCTCAGGAAAAATATCGTCGCCCCCGGCGATGCCCATGAGTTCGGACACCCAGCGGATGGCGCTGATGTGGGGCACATCCCACTCTTCAAAAAACACGCGGGGCCGGCGCGCACCCTGGGCCTCCAGCGCCGCCACGTCAGCACGTATCTGGTCCAGCCCCTGTTGCATAGCGGTAATGCGCTCCAGGCCTTGCGCGGCCTCACCCACCATGGCCGCCACCTGGTACATCATGGAAAAAATCTCGGCCACGCTGCGCTGGTTGAACACGGTGACTTGCACGCCCTGGCGAATGAGCAAGGCCGCAATATCGGCCTGCAAGTCCGAAAACCCAAAAACGCAGTCGGGCTGCAGCGCCAAGATCTTGTCGATCTTGGCGCTCAGAAACGCACTCACCTTGGGCTTGTCTTGCCGCGCGCGCGCCGGGCGCACGGTATAGCCCGAAATCCCCACAATGCGCCGCTCCTGCCCGAGCAGGTACAACCACTCGGTGGTTTCCTCGGTCAGGCAGACGATGCGTTGGGGGGAGAGGTCGGGCATAAACCTATTTAGGCTGGTATTGCAGGGTAACAAAAGCACCCGCGCCCGGCGTGTTGTAGCCCGAGGCGAGTTGGTACTGGCGGTCAAAGGCATTCTCCACCCGCGCACGCAGCGTCCATTCGCTGTCGATTTGCCGGCTGGCGTAGAAGGACCAGACGCTGTAACCGGCCAGCACCACGCTGCTGTACGGGCTGTCCTTGCGCTCGTCAGCACCATAGACCTTGGCGCCCAGCTCATAGCCCGCCACCATCCGCGAGACGTCGATGCTGCCGTAGTTGCGAGCCCGGCGCGCCAGCGCAAAGCCGGTGCTCAGGTTCTTGGGGTCTTGCGACACCAAAGACACCCGCACACGGTTGCCCCACCACTGGGTTTGCAGCACCGCCTCCAAGCCCTTGTTTTCTGTGCGTCCGACGTTGCTGTAAATCTCTGGCCAGCCGTCATCTGAGGTGATGGCGTCGTCCGTGCGGGTTTCAAAATAGACAGCACGCGCATAAGTCACGCCGCCTGCGTAGACCAAACCGATCTCCTGGCTGTGGTGGAACTCTGGCTTGACAAGCGGGGTGGCTGCCACTTCATAGGCCGTGGGCGCCCGAAAGCCGGTGGACAAAGACCCGGTCACTTTCCACTGCTCGTCCAGGCGGTAACCCAAGCCCAATAGGCCGGAGTTGGTCGATTGGTCGCTGCGGCCAGTGGTACCTGAAACCGTGTTTTCCGTCACCAATTGGTCGTTGCGCACATTGCCTTGCAGCGTGAGTTTGCCCAGGTTTTGCGTGACGCCCGCGTAGTAACCCAGGTTTGTTTTAAGCATGTCGTAGGCGTTGTCGCCTTCGCCGGTGTAACTTGCCCGTGACGAATCGACGCCGAAGTTCACCAAGGTGTCGGCTGCGGCCTGGTAGTTATTTGACCAGCGCACTTCGCGCTGATTTCCAGTGGAAATGCCGTTTTTGTAGGAATAGTCCCCAGCGGCAAACAGAACGCCGTTCTTCGAATCTTCGTAACGCAACTGGGACAGCGACACGTCCAGCGTGCTGGTCCAGTCCTCGCTCATGGCCCGGCGCACATAGGCGCCAAAGTTTTCGGTCTTTTTCTTGAACACATCCACATCGGTAGGCGCACCATATTGGTCGTCGTAGTCCGATGACGCTACGCTGGCCTTGATGCGCAAGCCCAGAGACAAATCTGACGCCACTTTTTTGTCCAGTCGAAATGCGGCAAAGTCATTTTTGTAGCCATCGTTGTCCGGATTTGCACTCGTTTTTTGCTGGGTATTCATTGCCGAAGAACCGTCCGATGCCGCGCTTCCCACATTGAAGTTAAGCCGGTAGCCATCCGACTCCCCGGCGTAACCCAGCAACATCTCGCGGGTGTTGCGCGCGCCCAGCGTCACCGAACCATAAGCCCGGGGGGCGCCACCGCCCGTGCGGGTGGTGATGCTGATCACCCCGCCCACGGCCGCGTCGCCGTACAAGGCGCTGGCGTTGCCACGCAGTATTTCAATGCGCTCAATCTGCTGGATCGGAATATCGATCACCAGCAAGGAGCCAATCTGGTCTACCGGCGCACGGATGCCGTCAATCACGATGGCGGTGTTGATGCTGTCTTGCCCACGCAAGAAGAAGGAAGTCACCGCGCCCGGCCCGCCATTGCGACCAAACTCAAAGCCGGCCTCGCCTTGCAGCAAGTCGGCCAGGGTTTGCGCTTGCGAGCGCTCAATGTCCTTGCGGGTGATGACCGACAGGGACGACAGCACGTCGGCCAGCGGCTGTTCGACCCGCATGGCTGTTACCACCACCTGCTGCAAAGCCGTAGCGTTATCCGCAGATTGCGCAAAACCAGAGTTGGAAAAAAAAGCCGCAGCCAGGGCCATAGGGAGCACGGCTAAGCGCGCACGAGAGTTACCAGTTTTCATAGGAAAAAGACCATCAATAAAACCCTCGCCGTCTTCCCCGACAGCGCATGGGCGTCACAGTTGCACGCAGGCGTGCAACCACTTTATTGGCCGGTATCCGGGCTGATGGCACAACCCCCATCGCCTTCCCAAGTGCTTGTTCAGGGCACTCAGTGGCTGTGATGGGAGCGAAATCGAAACCCAGGTACGAGCGTCGATTTGTCCACTTACCGTTGCGGGGGCAGCGCAGGTTAGGTTGGCTGTTAGACAGCGTCTCCCTCCTGCTTCCCGTTGAACTGCACCGTGTGAACCACGGCGCGAGCACCAACGCGCCAATTCTAAGGCCAGGGCCTTGTCAGAAAACCCCTTGGCTGCGACCTACAATGTCGCGCTATGCAGCCCTTGTCCCCCACTGAGCAAATCGCCGAGCGCGTTGAGCGCCTGCTGGTGCGATACGAAGAACTCCACCGCACCAACGCCTTGCTCAGCAGCCAGGTGCAGGCACTCACCGCCGAGCGCGATTCCTTCAAATCCCGCCTGAGTGCGGCGCGCGCGCGCATCGACGCCTTGCTCGACCGCCTGCCCGGCCAGCCTGACAGCGACGCCGTGGCGCCCTCCCCCAGCCCCTCGCCTGACGACACACCATGAAACAACTCGACGTTCAGATCATGGGTCAAAACTACTTGCTCGGCTGCCCCGAAGGCGGCGAGGCCAAGCTGACCCAGGCCGTGCAGCGCGTAGACGCCGCCATGTGCAAGATCCGCGACGCCGGCAAGGTGCGCGCCCGTGACCGCATTGCGGTGCTGGCCGCCCTGAACCTGGCCTTTGAAGTGGCCAATGCCGACGCCCCCGCAGAGGGCGTGGCGCTCGAACCCGGTCCTGCGCTGACACTGGACCGCCGCCACGACGACAAACTGCTCGAACCGCTCATCCACCGCCTGGACAAAGTGCTGGCGCGCGACGGCCTGTTGTTTTAGTCCCAAAAGACGCATTCGGGCGGCGCGCGCAAACGGGTGCGCAGGCCTACAATCCACAGCGTCTGCGGTGCCCGCCGGGCTTTATATTTCCTTGAACCTATGCTCTATGAGCCAGGGCTTGGAACATGCCCCGCAAGCGTGACCGTCTCGCGTTAGACGGACCCAATGTGGGGCTGACCTCGCCCACCTGAACCCCGGTTCAGGATGCCGGTCCGGTGGCACTTGCAGACACCTTCTTTCAACCTTCCCACCCCCACATTCCCCATGCTCGAACCCACCCTGATCGCCGAACTGGCGCTGCTTGGCCTGTGCACCGGATTTTTGGCAGGCCTGCTGGGTATTGGCGGGGGTATGTTGATGGGCCCGTTCCTGACCCTGATCCTGTCGCACCGCGGCATCAGCGCCGACCTGGCCGTCAAGATGGCGATCGCCACCTCCATGGCCACCATCGTGTTTACCAGCGTGGCCAGCGTGCGCGCCCACCACCAGCGCGGCGCGGTGCGCTGGGACATTGTCAAAAGCCTGGCGCCCGGCATCATGCTGGGCGGTGCGCTGGCCAGCGTGGGCATGTTCAGCGTACTCAAGGGGACTTGGCTTGCGATCTTTTTTGGCCTTTTTGTGAGTTTTTCTGCCACCCAGATGCTGCGCGACAAGAAACCCCAGGCCAACCGCGAGATGCCGGGGCCGGTCGGGCAGGTGGCTGCTGGCGGAGTAATCGGCTTTTTGTCGGGGCTGGTGGGCGCAGGCGGCGGCTTTGTCAGCGTGCCCTTTATGGTCTCGCGCAACGTGCCCATGCGCAACGCCGTGGGCACCAGCGCTGCGCTGGGTTTTCCGATTGCGCTGGCCAACACCGTGGGCTACATCGTCAGTGGCTCGGCCCTGACCGACTTACCTGCAGGCGCGCTGGGCTACGTCTGGCTGCCTGCACTGGCGGTGATTGGCGCGTGCAGCGTGCTGACCGCCCCCTGGGGCGCCAAGATCGCCCACCTCGTGCCGGTGGCGCAGCTCAAACGCATTTTTGCGGTGCTGCTGTATTGCCTTGCAGCGTACATGCTGTACAAGGGGCTGACCGGTTAAGACGCCTTGGGGATTGTTGCCTTTGAAGGTTCTGGGCTGCACGGTTTACGCAAAACTGCCGGGTACCGGTCTTGCAGATCGGATTGAATTACAATTTTCATTAATTGGTAATTCAACAGAACGGGGGCCGCATGCAAAGCACTATCACCGCCAGAGGGCAAACCGTCGTGCCTGCGGCCATTCGCAATGAATTTCACCTCGGCCCCGCCGACCGTCTGGAATGGATTCTGGACGATGGTGGCATCCGGGTGGTGCCGGTGCGAGCCAATCCGGTGGCGGCCTTCCGGGGCCAAGGCAAAGGCGGCGCAACCGCCCGCCTGCTGGCTGCCCGCAAGCAGGACCAAGACCGCGAATGAAACGGTTTTTGCTGGACACATCGGCCTTGCTGACCCTGCGGGACGACGAGGCAGGCGCAGATCGGGTAGCCGAAGTGCTGAACCTGGCCGCACAAGGCAAGGCCAAATGCTTCGGCTGCTTTATGACCCTGATGGAGGTGTACTACCGCGTGTGGCGCGACGAAAGCAAAACTGCCGGACAACTGGCCTACCAGCAATGCCAGGCCTTGCCAATGGAATGGCTGTCCAACACCGACACTTTGCTAGTCAAGGCCGCCGAGTTCAAGGCGCTCTATCCGCTGTCCATTGCCGACGCCTGGATTGCCGCTTGCGCCAGTGAACAAGGCGCGGTGTTGCTGCACAAGGATCCCGAATTCACGCCACTGTCGGTGGCCCAAGAACTGCTGCCACTCAAAGTCGGCAAATCACAATAAAAAAAGCCGATGCAAGCATCGGCTTTTCAGCTCTGGCCCGCGGGCCAAAAACTCACTTAACCCATGTGCAAACCACCATTGACCGAGAAGTCGGCGCCGGTGGCATAACCACCTTCTTCCGACGCCAGCCAGGCGATGATGGACGCGATCTCGCTGGGCTCGCCCAGGCGTTTGACCGGCACGGTAGCCACGATCTTGGCCAGCACGTCTTCACGGATGGCTTTGACCATGTCTGTGCCGATGTAGCCGGGGCTTACGGTGTTGACCGTCACGCCTTTGGTGGCCAGCTCTTGCGCCAGGGCCATCGAGAAACCGTGCATACCGGCTTTGGCGGCCGAGTAGTTGGTTTGACCGGCTTGGCCTTTTTCGCCATTGACCGACGAGATGTTGATGATGCGGCCCCAGCCTTTTTCCACCATGTCGGCGACCACTTGCTTGGTCACGTTGAACATGGAGTTCAGGTTGGTCTCGATGACCATGTCCCAGTCTTCGCGGCTCATTTTCAGGAACATACGGTCGCGGGTAATACCGGCGTTGTTCACCAGCACGTCGATCACGCCATGCTCGGCCTTGGTCTTGGTGAAGGCTTCAACGGTGGAATCCCAGTCGCCCACATTGCCAGCTGAGGCGTAGAAGGTGTAACCCAGTGCTGCTTGTTCGCCGATCCACTTGACGTGGTCGCGCGTGGGGCCGCAACCGGCGATGACTTTGAAACCTTCTTTGTGCAGACGCTGGCAAATGGCGGTACCGATACCACCCATGCCGCCGGTGACGTAGGCTACTTTCTGACGCATGCTTATCTCCTTCTTGGTTATTGACTGGCTACTAAATTAAATTGAATTAACGCTCGATGGTCAGGGCCACACCCATGCCGCCGCCGATGCACAGGCTGGCAATGCCGCGCTTGGCGTCGCGCCGCTGCATTTCGTGCAGCAGGGTGACCAGAATACGGCAGCCGGACGCGCCAATGGGGTGACCAATCGCAATGGCGCCACCGTTGACGTTGACCTTGCTGGTGTCCCAGCCCATTTGTTGATTGACCGCACAGGCTTGGGCAGCAAAGGCTTCGTTGATTTCGAGCAAATCGAGGTCTTGCGCTTTCCAGCCGGCGCGGGCCAGCGCTTTTTGCGATGCAGGCACCGGGCCCATGCCCATCATGGCGGGGTCCAGGCCACTGGTAGCAAAGCTGGCAATGCGGCCCAGCGGCGTCAGGCCCAGGGCGGCGGCTTTTTTGGCCGTCATCACCATCACGGCGGCAGCGCCGTCGTTGATGCCTGAGGCGTTGCCTGCGGTCACGCCACCGGCCTTGTCAAAGGCGGGGCGCAAACCGGCCAGCACTTCGGCGTTCGATTTGCGGTTGATGAATTCGTCAGCCGAGAAGACGATGGGGTCGCCCTTTTTCTGGGCAATCGAGAAAGGCACGATCTCACCCACAAACCGGCCTGAGTCTTGCGCGGCAGCGGCTTTTTGCTGGCTGGCCAGCGCCAGCGCGTCTTGCATGTCGCGGGTAATACCGTGGGCCTTGGCCACGTTCTCGGCGGTGATGCCCATGTGGTACTGGTTGTAGACGTCCCACAGGCCGTCCACGATCATGGAGTCGACCATGTTCCAGTTGCCCATGCGCTGGCCGTCACGGCTGCCCATCA
>CANGHQ010000007.1 GCA_947453585.1 Burkholderiales bacterium
ACCAGCAGGACGAGCAATACATCCACGACCGCTGCTACGAAGGCGCCTTCAAGATCTACAACCCACCGGTGCACAACCGCGAGCCTTACAGCGCCGGACGCGGCATCTTCAAGAGCCCGTTTTACGAGCGCGAAAAAGCGCTGGGCGCCTACTTTATGGAGCTCTCGGGTTGGGAACGCGCCCATGGCTACGCCAGCAACGAGCACCTGTTTGAGGTCTATGGCGACAAAGTGCCGGTGCGCGCCAACGAGTGGGACAACCGCCATTTCTGGCGCGTGTCCAACGCAGAGCATTTGAAGATGACCGAAGACGTGGGCATGATCAACGTCTCGCACTTTGCTGAGTTTGACGTGGTGGGGCCAGACGCGGCCGACCTGCTGGAATACATTTGCGTTGCCAAGGTGGGTGGCGACACTGCCGTGGGCAAAGGCGTTTACACCCACTTTCTGGACGCCAAAGGCGGCGTTCGCGCTGACTTGACCGTGCTGCGTTTGGGCCAAGACCACTACCGCATCGTAGACGGCGCCGACGCCGGCCACCGCGACTTCACCTGGGTGCGCCGCATGGCCCAAGACCGGGGTTCCAACGTCACAGTCACTGACACCACCACCGAATACGGCTGCCTGGGGCTGTGGGGACCGAACGCCCGCACCACCATCCAAAAAATTGCCGACGAGCCCGAGGCATGGAGCCTGGAAGCCTTTCCGTTTGCGGCCCTGCGCAATTTGAAGCTTGCTGGCGTGCCCGTGCTGGCTTTTCACATCTCGTATGTGGGCGAGCAAGGCTGGGAGCTGCACTTCAAATACGAAGACGGCCTGGCCCTGTGGGACGCGCTGTACGCCCTGGGCGTCACACCCGTGGGTGTGGAAACCTACGCCAACAGCCGCCGCATGGAGAAAAGCCTGCGCCTGCAAAACGGTGATTTGCTGACCGAGTACAACCTGTTTGAAGCCGACTTGGCCCGCCCCAAGGTGAAGGCCGCCGACTTCCACGGCAAAGAAGCCCACATGAAGTTCCGCGAGCGCGAACACCAGAGCGCCACCCTGTGCACGCTGACCATGATGCACAACATCGACAGCACCGGTGTGGCGCGCTACCCCATGGGCAATTGCGCGGTAATGGACCCCGCCACCGGCGCCACGCTGATTGACTCCCAGGGCCGTCGCTCGTACACCACCAGCATTGCCTATGGGCCAACCCTGGGCAAGAACATTGCCCTGGCCTATCTACCGCATGACTACTGCCAGGTGGGCCGCGAGCTGCAGATCCAGTACTTTGACGACATCTACCCCGTCAAGGTAGAAGCCGTGGGTTACGCCGCCCTGTACGACCCCGAGAACACCAAGCCGCGTTCTTGATACTGCCATTGCACGGGCCAGCGCCGGAGAGGCGCGCTGGCCGTGTACCTGCGTGGCGCTGCTAAGCTCGCCCGCATGATTCAGCCTGATTCCCCCCAACTATTGGCGCACCCGCCTTTTGTGCGCTTTTGGATGGCGCGCCTGACCGGCGTCTTGTCCAACCAAATGCTGATGCTGGCAGTGGCCTGGCAGATGTATGACCTGACATCGAGCGCCTGGGACTTGGGGCTGGTGGGTTTGTTTCAGTTTGTGCCCGCGCTGGTGATGACGCTGCCCGCAGGCCACTTGGCCGACCGGTTGCACCGGGGCCGCATTTTTGCCTGCTGCATGCTGGCGCAGGCCCTGGTGGCGGCGCTGCTGGTGGCCAGCACGCAGGCCGACTGGACCACGCGGGCCCTGATTCTGAGTTTGTCGGTGGTCTTGGGCATGGCGCGGGCGTTTCAGATGCCAGCGCAGCAGGCGCTCACGCCGGTGTTGGTGCCCCAAGCGCTGTTGCAGCGGGCGATTTCGGTCAGCTCTATTGGCATGCAAATGGCCATTGTGGGCGGTCCTGCGCTGGGTGGCTTGCTCTATGGCGCGGGCGCCAGCACGGTGTATGGCACCTGCCTGGCGCTCTCATTGGTGTCGGTGGCTTTTACGCTGACGGTGCATTACAGCCATGTGCCAGCGCAGCGCGCAGCCACGCTGGCATCGGTGTTTGCCGGGGTGGCTTTTGTCTGGCGCCGCCAGGTGCTGCTGGGCGCCATGTCGCTGGATTTGTTTGCGGTGCTGCTGGGGGGCGCCACCGCCTTGCTGCCCATTTATGCACGCGACATCTTGCACACCGGGCCCCAAGGCCTGGGCCTGCTGCGCGCCGCGCCCGCCGTGGGCGCGCTGTTGATGACGCTGCTGCTGGTGCGTTTTCCGCTGCAGCGGCACGCTGGGCACAAATTGCTGGGTGCCGTGGCGGTGTTTGGGGTGGCAACGCTGGTGTTTGGCTTGTCCGACAGCTTTGTCGTGTCGCTGCTGGCCCTGGCTGTTACGGGCGCGGCGGACAGCATCAGCGTGGTCACACGCCTGACCCTGATGCAACTCGACACGCCCGACGAGATGCGCGGCCGCGTGTCCGCCGTCAATTCCATTTTTATCGGCGCGTCCAACCAATTGGGCGAGTTCGAGTCTGGCGCCACAGCCGCGCTGCTGGGGCCCGTGGGCTCGGTGGTCTTGGGCGGCGTGGGCACGGTGCTGATTGCGGCGGCGTGGCTGCGGCTTTTCCCGGCCCTGGCCCAGCGCGACCGTTTGTCTTAAGCTGCGCCCTTCCCCCTTCCACCCACTTGACCGCCATGAACACTTTCGTCCGCCCTGTTTTCGCGCTGATTAGCGCCCTAGCTTTGCTTGCTAACGTGGCATTTGCGCAGCCGGTAACCCCTGCCACCTTTGAGCCCCTGCTTTCAGGCGCGCACCGATCGCCCGGCAACGTGGCGCGCGATCCCTACCGCCACCCGGCGCAGACGCTGGCCTTTTTTGGCATTCGGCCCAACAGCACGGTGGTTGAAATTTTGCCCGGCAGCGGCGGCTATTACATGGAAATCTTGGCGCCCTGGCTCATGGACCAAGGCCTGTACATCGCCGCCAACCGCGACGGGTCGCTCCCCCAATACCAAGCCGACCATGAAAAGCTGCTGCTGCGCCTCAAGGCTGAACCCAGCCTGTACGGCAAAGTGCAAGTCACCCCCTTTCGCGCCGACCGCCACGCCATTGCGCCCGCAGGCAGCGCAGACGCAGTGATCAGCTTTCGCAACCTGCACAACTGGATGGACGACAAGGAACTGGACGCCTCGCTCAAAGCCTTTTACCTGGCGCTGAAACCCGGCGGCGTGCTGGGCATCGTGGACCACCGCGGCCGCACCGACCAAACGCAAGAAGCCCAACAGGCCTCGGGCTACGTGCGCCAGGACGTGGCCATTGCGCTGATTGAGAAGGCCGGTTTCAAGTTTGACGCCAGCTCCGAGGCCAACGCCAACCCCAAAGACAGCAAAGACTACCCCGAAGGCGTGTGGACCCTGCCGCCAAGCTACCGCCTCAAAGACCAGGACCGCGACAAATACCGGGCTATTGGTGAGAGTGACCGGTTTACGCTGCGTTTTTTGAAGCCGTAAACGCGGCGCCGGGGTTGGATCGCAGCTAAAGCACCTGACGTCAATGTCGAGCGCCATGCCAGCGCTCCCCGAAAGCACGATACGGCCAGGGGTCGGGCAGCACACAATGTCCGGAATGTAATTATTTACCCAATTAAATCATTACAAATATTTAATTTTATTAAATATGTAAACATCATGTACTATTAATTAAATTTAACTTTTTTTGATGTAGCTCCGCGCCATGCCCCAGCCTACGCTGCCTTCCGTACGCGAACTCATCTTGTGGCTGGTGATCGGCTGCATGGTCCCGAGCATGGCCGGGGCGCTTTTCATTTTTCAGCATAACATTCAGGATGCGCGGGAGGAACTGGAAAAGACATCCATCCTGTCGGCCCGCATAATCAGCCTGGAGGTGGACCACACCTTTTCCCAAGTCAAAAGAATCGCTTTGCTTTCCTCCCGGGCCCCGCAACTTCAGGCGGGCAATCTGGCGGTGTTTCACCAAAATGCGCTGCTCGCATTGGCCAAATTCGGCATAGATGCAACTTTGGTGGTCAGTGACACGCGTGGGCAACAGGTACTCAACACGCTGACCCGCTTTGGTGCCGATTTGCCGCCTTATGGCGATCAGGCGCAATTGCGGGAGGTGATCGCCACCGGCAAGCCCGTGCTCTCGAATCTTTTTATCGGGGGCGTGAGCAAAAAACCCATCGTTACCGTGGCCGTACCGGTGGTGCGGCAGGGGGAAATTGTTTACGTGCTGAGCCTGAGCATCAATCCCGAAAGCCTCAATGCAATGGTGCGCGGGAAAAACTTTCCCGCCGACTGGCTTGTCACGGTCTTCGACGCCCAGGGCACGATTGCGGCGCGTAGCCATGACTTTGAAAAATGGGTCGGCCATAAACCCTCACCCGACGTGGAAGCCAAATTTCCCCAGGCCGACGAAGGCAGCTTCGAGACCGAGAGCCAGGAAGGTATTGCGGTCTTGTCGGCTTTTAGCACCGCGCCAGATTCACGCTGGCGGGTGGGCATTGGTATTTCCCGACCAGGGCTGGAAGCGGCGGTGCGCCACCAGGTGGTCCTGATCGGCGCGGGCTTGCTGTCCTTGTTTGGCATGGGTCTGGCCTTGGCCCTGTTTTTGGGTGGGCGAATCTCAAAATCAGTGGCGCGACTGGCCCGCCCGGCCCAGGACCTGATCGCGGGCAAACCGCTCGTGGCGCCCGAGGTCTACTTCCAGGAAGCCCAAGAAGTGGCCCTGGCGATGGCCAATACCGCGCAACAGTTGGCCGCCAGCGCAAATAATGCCCATCAGGTCAACCACGCCTTGCGTGCCAGCGAACTTGCGCTCAAGGAAATGAACGAATCCCTGGAGGCCAAAGTCCGGGAACGCGCACAGGAGCTGTTAGACCTTTACGAACAATCGCCTATCGGCTACCACACGCTAGACGCCCAGGGCGTGGTCACCCAGGTCAACCAGGCCCAGCTCGATTTGCTGGGCTACAGCCGCCAAGAGTATGTGGGTCAGAAGGTCACCAAGTTCTTCACGCAGGAGTTCCAGGCCAAATTTTCAGAGGTATTGCCGCAGGCATTCAAGGATGGAAGCTTGCGTGAACTTGAATTCGAGTTCATTGCCAAAAGTGGTGACCAGATTCCTGTGGTGGTGAACGCCAATGTCGCTCGGAATTCGCAAGGTCAGGTTGTTTCCATCCGAAGCACTATCGTCGATAACCGGCAGAACCTGGCCCAAAAGCAGCAGCTCAAGGACCTGAACCACTTTCTCCGTGAGGTGCTTGAAACCGTACCCCTGGGAGTCGCCGTTTTGGACCCGGATCGCCAGGTCGTGCTCAAAAACACGCTGCTCGGCAAATTGCTGGGTTTCACCCCGGAACTGGCCGAGCGGGCCGATTTGACGTTTTCCGACATCGTTCGCTTCAACCACGACAAAGGCGAGTTTCCCGGCCAATCGTATGAAACGGTGCTGGCCGGATTCATGCTCGAGATGGACCGGCAAGAGACGGTCAATTACGAACGTCACCAACACAACGGTAAGTACCTGGCCATTTGCAGTCGGCCCATCGGAGAGCGCTGGATTTTGCTCACCTATGCCAATATCACCGAAGCGAAACTGTTGGCACTGGCTCTGCAAGAGTCCAAGCAGGCGGCGGATGACGCCAGCCGCGCCAAGAGCGAGTTCCTGTCGAGCATGAGCCACGAGCTGCGCACCCCACTCAACGCGGTGATCGGCCTGAACGACTTGCTGGCGCAGTCGCCTTTGAATGCGCGCCAGCGCAACTATGTCGGAAAAGTGAAATTGTCGGCCCAGGTCTTGAAAACTCTGATCGACGACATACTGGATTTCTCCAAGATCGAGGCCAATGAGTTGCATCTGGAAGAAGCCCCGTTTTCCTTGCACGAGCTGCTCAACACTACCGCCTCGGTGCTGGGTGTGGGTGTGGGCCACAGGGCGATAGAGCCGGTGCTCGATGTGCCTGCAGACATGCCCGATGCGATGTTCGGCGACGCCTTGCGCCTGCAGCAAATTTTGCTCAATCTGGTCAGCAATGCCGTCAAATTCACACAAACCGGAGAAATCGTGGTGTCGGTGCGCCGCTTGCCACAGGCCACGGTATCAGACCCTTCGCAAGCCGTTTTGGAGTTTCGCGTGCGCGATACCGGTATTGGCATGACCGAGGAAACCCAGGCGCTGATTTTCAACAGCTTTACCCAGGCCGATGAATCCACCAGCCGCCTGTATGGCGGCAGCGGCCTGGGGCTGGCGATCAGCAGGCGACTGGCCACGCTAATGCAGGGGCAGTTGGAAGTGCACAGTGCGCTGGGCCAGGGCACAGAGTTTTGCCTGACGCTGCCGGTCTGGTTGGACCAGAACGCACCCGCGCAGCGCCCCGACGAGGCTGAAGACCCTTACATTCCCGCCGACTTGCGGCTTTTGATTGTGGAGGACCACCCGATCGTGCGCGACCTGTTGGCACAAACCTGCCGCCAGAGGGGCTGGCAAGCCCGGGTGGTGGATTCCGGCGCTGCCGCTCTGCAAGCGCTCATGAACCGCAGCGAAGATGGCCCGGATTACGACCTGGTGCTACTGGACTGGCATATGCCCGGGATGGACGGGCTCGCCCTGCTACGCGAGGTCTACCAATCGCCCGAACGTGGCTTGCCCCCGGTGATCTTGATGGTCGCCACGGCCGAGATCGAGCGGGCCGTTGCCGCCAGCGGTGAGTTCGATATCCACAGCATTGTGGCCAAACCGCTGCTGCCCAGCCGCCTGCGCCAGGCTGTTGCGCAGGCCTTGCTCGACGGCAACGAAGGGTTTGAACGCATTGCCGCACCCCAGCAAAGGATCCTGGCGGGCCTGCACCTGCTGGTGGCTGAGGACAACGCCTTGAACCAGGAGGTGATTGAGCAAATGCTGCTGAGCGCCGGAGCGCGGGTGACGCTGGTGGGCAACGGCCAACTCGCAGTTGAGGCCTTGCAGGCGCCGGGCGCCCGTTTTGACGCCGTGCTGATGGACGTGCAGATGCCGGTGCTGGACGGCTACGCCGCCACACGGGTCATTCGGCACACCTTGGGGCGCGTAGATTTGCCCATCATCGCCCTGACCGCCTTTGCCCGGCCCCAAGACCGGGAACAGTCGCGGCGGGCCGGCATGTCGGGGCACTTGTCCAAGCCGCTGGATGCGCAAGAGCTGCTCGAGGTTTTGGTCAATGCGGTGGGCTCGCGTGGCACGACGGGCAGCAGCGCTGCGGCTTCGAAGCCTGCGCCTGAGCTTCGCGTGCCGGGGCAGAGTCTGGCGCAGTCCTTGGAGGCGTTTGGCGGTGAGCCTGGGGCGTATTACCGGCTTGTGTCCAGGTTTTTGGCCCAGCAGGGTAGCGGGCTTGCGCAGGCACGCAGCAGCTTTGCGGTGGGTGATACGGAGGGAGCCAGTCAACGGATCCACAGCCTGGGGGGCATGGCGGGCTTGCTGCAAATGGGTGGCCTGTCCTTGCTGGCAGAAGCTGCCGAGTCAGCAATGCGCGGGGGCCGCTCTGACCAGTTGCCAGATCTTTTTGACCAGTTGCAGGCCGCCCTGGACGCTTTGAGCGCGTCGATGCAGGAGTTTGATGCGACTGTGGTTTGACGGGTTTGGATTGGCGGCCCAAACGCACAAGGGCGCCAAGGCGCCCCTGTGCGTGGGCAAGGCTGATTACTTGGCTGCAATCTGCAAAGTCACAGTGTCTGAGTAGCTGCCAGCAATGGCTTGGGCATTGGCCGCAATGTCCACCACCAGCTTGTTCGCGGAATTGAATGTCGCTTGCTTGCGCGTGGTCGTCAGCGCCGAGCTGATGTCGCCGGTGGCATCGCTGTACGAAACAGCGTAGGCCGCCAGCGGGGCGGTGGCGTCATTGGGATTGGTGCGCAACTGCCCGTAGTTTGCCGATGTGATGGTGACGGCGTAGCCGGTAACCGAGTTGCAGTCCTCGGTCACGGTTCCCACCATGGTGCCGACTTCACCGCCCTTGATATCCAGGCTGGTGGCCTTGGCGGTAGGCGCCACGGCAATCGTGCAATTCATCGCAACAGACCCGCTGAGGTCCAGCTTGGCCGCGCCGGTCGGGGCGGCTTGGGCCGCAAAAGCAGCAGCAACGGAGGCGGCGATAAAGGTCAATTTCATGAAACGGTTCATTGGTAACTCCAAAGGTTGATAAAGACAGAAATTGCTGGGCCTTGTTTGCCATATGCAATCAAGCCATGCCTTGTCTCTTACGCAAGCCATGTGCCAAGCCGGTGGAATGCCTGAATTCTTCAATCACATCAATGACTTGCGGTCTTTTTTCAAGCTGTGGCCCCTGCACCAGCACTGGTGCAAATTGCATAGAAATGCGTTGCAGCTGCCGCTGATTGCAATAGTGGCAGCGCGCCGCCAAGCCCGCCCCCATTTTTGGATTTTGCGCAATCGGTGACCTGCCTCATCCTGCGGCGGGGCGGCGTCCATAGACTGCGTTTCTCAGTATTTTTTTGAGGGGACTCTTGCTTGCCGCCACCTTTGACACAGCTATATACAAAAGCGGAAACGCCGTTTTCATCGGAGCGGGTGTGTCGTTTTTGCAGCTTCATCGGCGAGTGCAACAGCATGCACGCCTTGTACAAAAGCATCGAAACGGTGGCGCCCAGTCAGGCACCGGTCTTCATCCATGGCGAGACAGGCACCGGCAAGGATTTGGCCGCCAAAGCCATCCATGCGCACAGCCTGCGGTCCGGGCAGGCCTTTGTGCCCATCAACTGCGCCAGCATTTCCGGCGATTTGATCGAGAGCGAGCTGTTTGGCCACGTCAAAGGTGCGTTTACCGGGGCGCACACGGACCACAACGGTGCTTTCATGCAAGCCCACCGTGGCACTTTGTTTCTGGACGAGGTGGCCGAGCTGGACCTGCGAACCCAAGCCAAGCTGCTGCGCGTCTTGCAAACCGGCGAAATGCGCAGGGTGGGCGACAAGGAACATAGAACGGTGGACGTGCGCGTCATCAGCGCAACCCACCGCGACCTGGCTGCGGTGGTGCGCGCCGGGGGCTTTCGGGCAGACCTTTTTCACCGCTTGTACGTGGTGCCCATCAAGGTGCCGGCATTGCGCGAGCGCGGCGATGACATCCTGTTGATAGCCCAGTACATGCTGAAGAAATACGCCGACGAGGACGGTCGGCGGTTCAAGGATTTTTCACCGCAGGCGCGCGAACTGCTCGTTCGCCATACCTGGCCGGGCAATGTGCGTGAGCTGATCAACACGATACGGGCGGCGGTGGCTTTGCACGATGGCGAAATCATTCAAGTGGCCATGCTGCGCGGCCCCTTGCAAGCCAGTCAAGCACTGGGCGGCGCGGGCAACGAGGCCGAGAACTGCGCCAGCGCCCTGCCAAGCGCCAACGCGATTCAGCCGCTGGCTGTGGTTGAACGCAATGCCATTGCTGCGGCCTTGCGCCTGTTTGAAGGAAACGTGACCCACGCCGCCAAAGCGCTGGGGGTCAACGCATCAACGATCCACCGCAAGATGACTGCTTATTCCGATCTGCGCCCCAGCCTGAATTCCACCCCTCACCCTTCACCCCCCCAACTCTAGGAATGATTTTGTTATGACTATTTGGAACTTTTGTCTACGCGCTTGTCGCCCTTTGATGGCCGTGGGCCTGGGCCTTGGGCTCTCAGCCCAGGCCATGACTTTTACGCCGATTGAGATGGACTTCAGCCCGACCGGGCGCGGGGCTACGCAAATTTTCCGTCTGGAAAACAACACCGCAGAGCCCGCTGCCGTGGAGATGATGATCAAGTCTCGGGCCATGGCGATCAATGGCGACGATGTGCTGGGCGATGCGGACGACCAGTTCAGCATCTTTCCCCCGCAGCTGGTGTTGCAGCCCGGCCAGCAGCAATCCGTGCGGGTGCAGTACATAGGCGCGGCCACGATCGACAAGGAACGGGCTTTTCGCCTGGTGGTGGAGCAGTTGCCCGTGGATTTGGGTGAAGCGCCCCAGGATGGCGGCCGCATGCGCCTGCTTGTCAAATACATCGCGTCGCTCTATGTGGTGCCACGCAATGTCCGGGCGCTGTTGTCGGTGTCGGACGCCCAGATCGTGAAAGAGGATGAGCAGCGCTGGCTGCGGTTCAAAGTGCAAAACGAGGGCGGCACGCGAAAAATCCTCAAGAACGCCAAACTGATCGTCGGCCCACTGAGCCTGAGCGGCGATGCGCTCACCGGCGTGGAGGGAGAGAACGTGCTGGCCCAGACCGCCCGGATGTTCCGCGTGAAGCTGCCGGCCGAGGTGCTGAGCCTGGATTCGCCACCGCGCATCGTGCTTGAGTGATTGCGCTCCACTGCATGCCAGAAGTTCCATGCAGGCCTACAAGGCAGCACGTGCGCTGCTGGCGTTTGCGCTCGTTCACGCCGCCGTGCAGGCGCAAGAGGCTGCGCCCGCTTCGGCGACGGATACGCCAAGCCTGTTCAACCAGGCCTTTGCGCAGCGCAAAAAGGCCGCAGTTCAAAAAATCGCACTTCCGGTGTTTCTGGACGGCAGAGAGCTTGGTGTGATCAAGACGCAGATTCGCGCCGATGGCGTAGAAGTCGAGCGCCTGGCCTTGGCCGCCCTGCTGGAGCCGATTTTGCAGCCGCAGTGGCTGGCCCCGCTGAGCGCAAACCCGGGGGCGTCTGCCTGGATGGACCTCGCCGGGGTCAACGCGATCGGGTGGACTGCAAGCTACGCGGCGCAGCGCCTGGCTATTGATCTGGACTTGCCGCTGCCCCTGCGAAAAACCGAGTCGCTCAGCCTGGGCGCGCGGCAGCTGGCCGTCCCCCTTGGCGCCTTGCGACCTGAGCCTTGGAGCTGGATCGTGAACGGGCGCTGGGTCATGACGCAGCAATCCACGGTGGACGCCAGCGCCGTGGCGGGGCGCCTGTACCCGGATGTGGCGGGCCGCTGGCAAGACTGGGTCTTTGAGGGCAGTGGCGCCTATGCCTTGTCGGGCCCGGATGCCGGCGCCTGGAGCCGGGCCAGCACGCGCTTGGTGCGCGATTGGCCAACCGATGCCATTCGCCTGTCGGTGGGCGACGTCAACAGCAGCAGCCATGCCAGCGCCACGTCGTTGGCGCTGGGTGGACTGGCACTGTCCCGCGCGTTTTCACTCAACCCCGCGCTGCCGGTTCAATCGGAACCGGGCACGGCCTTGTCCTTGCAGCAAGGGGCGGCGGTGGACGTCCGTGTGAACGGCATCCTGGCGCGCACATTGCAGCTCGGCCCTGGCGTCTACCAGCTCAGCGAGATACCGGTGTTCACGGGTGCGAATGCGGTGGAACTTACCGTGGTGGAGCCCGGTGGCAAAACCAGGGTGCTGGTATTTGACTATTTCTATGACGCCACCCTGCTCAAGTCGGGTGTGAACGAATTCGAGTTGGCACTGGGTGCGCCGGTGCTGGACGCGCCCACTGGGCGCAGCTATGCCGCAGGCCAAACCCTGTTCTCAGGATGGTGGCGCCGGGGTTGGACAGACGCCCTGAGCGCCGGGGTGAGCTTGCAGCTGCGCGACGCGCCGGGCCTGGGCGCACAGGTCGTGGGAGCAGATGCCGTCTGGGCCACAGCGCTTGGCAATGTGTCTGGCTGGTGGGGGCAAAGCCGCCACCCGGGTTTTGAGGGGCACGCGCTTTCTGCCCAATGGCGCTGGAACCAGCAGATGCGGCGCGAGGATCGCCAGCCCCTGCTGGCCCGCAGCCTGTTTTTCATCGCGCAGGCCAGCGCTTCCACGCAGGGCTATGCGCCCATCAGCGCGGACCAGCCCAGCCCGGCCCTGAGCGACATGGGGCTTCGGCTGGGCGTGTTGTGGGCCGATGGATACAGCGGCTCGCTGAGCGCGAGTTTGCGCAACAGCGCTGCGTCTGCCGACAGGGCGTCAAGCATTTCTGTGGGCCTGCGCCGGCGCATTGACCGCAACTGGAGCCTCGATGGCTCGATTTCCACCTACCGCCAGGGTGACACGCAAGACACCAACCTGGGTGTGTTACTGACGTATACGGGCACGGCAAATGCCGACCGCGCAGACCCCGGCATGTTTTGGCAAAGCACGGCCACCTACCAAAGCAAGGACCAGCGCAAGGAGTGGGCTGCAGATGCCGCCGGCAACACCACCTGGCTGGGAAGCGACACGGCCTGGCAGGTCAACGGCACCCATTCGGATGCGCTGTCAGGCCAAGACACGGCAGCACGCGCGCGTGCCTGGATGGGGCGGGCCGAGGCCATTGTTGCGGCCCGGCAAAGCAGCGGCGGCAATGGCAGCAGCAGCCTGGTCGAGGCCTCGCTGGCATCTGCTTTGGTGGTGTCCAAAGGGGGCGGGTGGGGCTGGTCTGCGCCAATTTACGATTCTGCAGTCCAGTTCAAACCCTACAAGGGCTATGAAGGCCTCAAACTGCTGGTGGACGCCAGGTCTGACACGTCGGCCCTGAGCAGCGACCGGTTTGGCACGCCGCCCCTGGCCAGTTTGAGCGCTTATGTGACGCGCGAGTTGCAAATCGATCTCGAGGACCTGCCCCCGGGCATGGGCCTGGGCGAGGACAGGCCCGTGCTGCTGCCGGGTTACCGGTCTGTGGTGGTGGTTCCCGTGGGGTCCAGGGCCCGCACCCAGGCCACGGGGCGCTTGTTGGGCGCCAATGGCCAGGCGCTGCCCTTGCACGCCATCGTATTGACCGGTCTGGACCCTGCGCAGACCGTGGACTTGTTCACCAACCGCAAGGGCTTGTTCTTGAGCCCGCAGTTGCCACCAGGTGTTTATGCGCTTCGGCAACCGGGCGGCGCCACGCCACTGGCCAGGTTTGAGGTGAGCGACGCGCAAGCTGGCGTGGTGGACATCGGCGCGGTGCAAGTGCCGCAAGACACGCCATGAGGCTTGCGCCTGCTCGCCCTGCCCTTGTGCGTGCGCTGGCCACGGCCACGCTGGTGTGCGCCATAAGCAGCGCAGCAGCCCAGTGTGTGCTCGACATCCCCAACCAGGTCCAGCTGGGAAGCTACGACCCCGGCGCACTGCTGCAAAACCCCATCGGCTGGAGTTTTCGGGTCAGCACCCAGACCGGCTGCGCTGGCCGCATTCAGCTCGATGCGCTGGACGCCACCGGACGCTTGCTGCTGCAAGGTCCGGACACCGCCGGTTTCACGGTATTGATGGCGCAGGACGCCAGCGGCAGCACGCCGGTGAATGCCGCTCCGCTGGATGCGGCGGCGGTGCAAATCGCAGCCGGGCAGCAAGTCACTGTTTCCATGTGGGCAGTGCGCCCTGCGGGCCAGTGGCGCGTGCCAGGCCCGTACCGGGGTGCGGTGCGGGTGAGCCTGCTGGACAACGCAGGCCTGGTGTTGACACGGCGCGATCTGGCTTTTGTGACGGCCGTCAGCCCGACCGTTCAGTTGCATTGGGAAGGGGTGGCATCCGGCTCGGGCAGCCCCACGGCCCGGCTGGATTTTGGGGAACTGGTGCAGGGAGCGACACGCAGCGCAAGCCTGGTGGTTCAGGCCAACTCAAGCCACACGATTGCGCTGGAAAGCACGCAGCGTGGCCAATTGGTCAACGCCAAATTTCCGCTGGCAGGGCTGAGTTACTCACTGCGTTTGAATGGGCGAGCCCTCGCCTTGGGGCCCAACGCCAGCGATGTTCGCATGGCAACGCCGGGAAAGGTGCGCCATGAGATTGAGGTCCGGATCGGTCCGATCGAACGGGTGCTGGCGGGCGAATACCTGGACAGCCTTCTGGTCACGGTCGCAGCGCAGTAAGGGCCGTGCGTCGTGCCAACGGCGGCAAACGCATCGGCACCGGCTATCCGCCTAGTGCAAGGTGCCTTGCGGTTCGGCCATGAGTTTGAGCAAGGAGCTGTCAATCACCCGGATATGCCGGTTGTCAACTTCCAGGATGCGGCGCTCAGAAAACACGCGCAACAAGCGGCTGACCGTTTCCTGTCGGATGCCCAGGAAAGAGCCGATTTCGTCGCGCGACATGCGCAGCATCACTTCTGACTGCGACATGCCCCGGCTCTTGAGCTTGTCGAGCAAGTTGATCAAAAACACAGCCACCCGCTCTTCGGCTTTCAGACTGCCCAGCAGAAGCGCCAAACCCTGAAGGCGCACCACTTCACTGCAAATCGTCTTGAGAAATTGAAAGCGCAGCGAGGCGCATTCCTTGGAATACTGTTCGATCAGGTCAAAAGACAGGGTCCAGACCTCGGAGTCTTCGAGCGCCACCGCGTCGGTGGTCAAGTGGCCGCTTGCAATGCCGTCCAGGCCCAGAATGTCGCCCACCACATGAAAACCGGTGACCTGCTCGCGCCCGTCCTTGGCGCTCAGACAGGTCTTGAAGAACCCGCTGCGCACGTAAAACAAGGATCCGAACTTGTCGCCCCCGTTGAACAAGACGGCGCCCCGCTTGACCCGGCGCCGGGAGGTGACCGCCTGCTCAAGCGAGCCACATTGCCCGTCCCCATCCTCGCCGTTGCTTCGGGCCTTGTGCTGGCAATTGGCGCAGACCGGTGTTGCGTTGCTTGTTCCGATGTTGGGGAAGCGGATTGCGGAAGTGGAATAGCGACTGAGCAAAGTCATTAATTTTCCCTTTATTGCCAAATAATTTGACTTTTTTATTAAATATCCGATCTCAAATCAAATTGTTAGGAAATTGCAAACTTTCGCTGCGGCCGCTCGCAGGGGAACTACGGCGCAGGTGCGGATGGGCAACCCTGGCGTGCGCCGGGCGACGGTCAGTCGCTTGCTGTCTCAGAGGGCGCGTCAACACGCTCAAAGCGGTAACCGACCCCATAGACCGGCACAAGTTTCCAGCCCTTGCTGCCGTCAAGACTCAGCTTTTTGCGCAGGCGGCTGATATGGGTGTCCACGGTGCGGGTGTCCACGTCTGCGCTGATGCCCCATATGTTGTTGAGCAAATGGTCACGGGACAAGAGCTTGCCCGGGTTCTGGAACAGGTACACAGACAGGTCAAATTCCTTTTGCGCCAGGGCGACGGGCTCGTCGTCCAGCGTGAGGCGCTGGCGGTTGATGTCGATAGCAAAAGCGCCCAGGCGCAGCACCGGCAGGCCCCCGGAGCGCACCCGCCGCCCCAACCCCGCCACACGGGCCAGCAACTCAAGCCGAGGGATGCGCTTGACCACGTAGTCGTCTGCCCCCGCCTGCAAGGCCTGCACCACGGTGGCCTCGTCATCGCGCGCAGTGACCACCAGCACCGGCACGTCCCAGCCCAGATTGCCGCGTATCCAGGGCAGCAAATCCGCACCGGTGCCGTCAGGCAGCGTCCAGTCGATCAGCAAGAGGTCAAAGTGTTCTTTTTTCAGTGCGTCAAAAAAGGCGGCAGCGGTACCAAAACCACGCACCGAATGCTGCACCCCTTGCAGCCAGCCGCTGAGCAGGGCGAGCTGGTCTGGGTCGTCTTCCGCAATGCCTATGTGCATAAATAACAAAATACATATTTAAATGAATAAATAAGTATAAATGACACATGGATGCTTTGATGATCTGCAGTTGACTGACCCCCCGGCCCGACAGCCATCACAACCGGGGAAATGGCAGAGCCTCCAAGGGTCAAGCGCAGGGCATATTCAGTGAAAACCGGGGAACAATCGCCAAGAAACCCCATTTACGCCGCGTTGTTCCCCGCTTTGTTCCCCGGTTTCGGGCGGACAGCCAATGGGCCCGGCTATCGGACGTGAGTCCCGAAGCCCTTGATTTACCAATGAAAAAGGCCTCTGAGTATCGCTACTTAGAGGCCTTTAAACTGTCTAATGGTCGGTGTGAAAGGATTCGAACCTTCGACCCCTTGCACCCCATGCAAGTGCGCTACCAGGCTGCGCCACACACCGAATCAAGTCTTGAATTATAGCCGGTCAATCGCCGTTTTCCGGCTTGGCCGAATCATCGGCGCGCTTTAGTCTTCGGTATCGAGCAAAGCGCGGATGGACAGCAGCTCTTGCCGGAATTGGCCCCAGGTTTGTGGGCCGGCGGCAGAAAGTGCGTGGGTATCGCCGTTGGCGGCGTGGGCGCTGGAATCGTCTAAGGAGTCGAGGCTTTCCATGCCGTCAAGCAGCACTTCGCCATTGCGCTTTTTGTCGCGCTCATGGTCCATCAGCTCCTGCATTTTGTTGCGCGCGCCGCTGATCGTGAAGCCCTGGTCGTACAGCAGATCTCGAATGCGGCGGATCATCAACACCTCATGGTGCTGGTAATAGCGGCGGTTGCCGCGCCGTTTCATGGGGCGCAGCTGGGTAAATTCTTGCTCCCAATAGCGCAGCACATGGGGTTTGACGCCGCACAGATCCCCCACCTCACCGATGGTGAAATAACGCTTGGCGGGGATGGATGGGAGCATTTTCTCCATTGAAATCAATGCGGTAGAAGAAGGACTTCAGAGCTTACGCTAAGTTTTGGGAAGGCGCAATGCGGCGTGTCACCGCCCGCGCAGAATCAGTTTTTGGCTTTAGCCGCAGCCGATGACGCGGCGCTGTCGTCCTGGATCTGGTCCTTGAGTTTGTGGCTGGCGTGGAAGGTCACCACGCGACGCGCTTCGATGGCAATCGCCTCGCCAGTGCGCGGGTTGCGCCCGGGGCGGGGCGCCTTGGTGCGGATCTGAAAATTGCCAAAGCCTGAGATTTTGACGTCGGTGCCACCCACGAGCTGGGCGGTAATCAGGTCAAAAAAAGCGTCCACCATGTCCTTGGATTCGCGCTTATTCAAACCCAGTTGTTCAAACAACAGGTCTGCGAGCTGCGCCTTGGTGACGGCAGCGGTTTCAAGGCTGTCTACGGAT